>NZ_JBICYR010000027.1:0-85993 GCF_043201175.1 Streptomyces sp. NPDC048337 | reverse complement strand
GAGCCCATATCTACACCCACTCCGCCGCGCGCTTTCCCTTACCCCAAAACACAACCCCCCCCCGCCCCCCCCGAACCCGGGCGGGGGGGGGTGGGGGGGGGGGGGGGGCCCGCCCCCCCCCCACCGCCGTCACCCGGGGATCACCCGGCCGTTTCGGCCTTCCTCGGCGGGATCTCCGGGACCGCCAGGAACGGCAGCCGCAGCGCGCCGAAGGCCTCCTTCGGGACGGCCGGACGGGCCGGTTCCACCGCCGCGACGCGTACGTAGGCCGCGCCCTGCTCCGGCCGCGGGTCCTGCTCGCCCCGGTTGGGCCAGTACGACATCGCCCGCTCCGCCTGCGCCGTGATCGTCAGCGACGGGTTGACCCCGAGGTTCGCGGAGACGGCCGCGCCGTCCACCACCGAGATGCCCGGGTACCCGTAGAGCCGGTGGTACGGGTCCACCACGCCCTCCTCGGGCGAGGCGCCGATCGGGCAGCCGCCGAGGAAGTGCGCCGTCAGCGGGGTGCCCATCAGCTCGCCGATGTTGCTGCCCGGGAAGCCGTTGATCTCCTCGGCCAGCAGGGTCGCGGCCTGCGTGGCCTCGGCGATCTGCACCGGATTGGGGGCGCCGTGGCCCTGCCGGGCGGTGAGCAGTCCCTTCCCGATGCCGCCGGGCTTGCGGTAGGTGGTCAGCGAGTTGTCCAGCGACTGCATGACCAGGCCGATGATGGTCCGCTCCGACCAGCGCCGGTTGGAGAGGGAGCGCAGCAGCTGGACCGGGTGCCTGGCGGTGCGGGCGAACCAGGCGCGGACCCGGTGCCTGTCGTAGGGCACCTGGAGGACGGTCATGAACCCCATGGCGTTGGAGCCCTTGCCGTAGCGGACCGGCTCTATGTGGGTGTCGGCGTTGGGGTGCACCGAGGAGGTGATCGCCACGCCCCGGGTGAAGTCCGCCCGCCGCTCCTTGCCGTGCCGCTTGCGGTAGCGGCGGTCGTCGGTCTGCGCGCCGACCAGGCCCTCCGAGTTGGTCCGGGTCAGGTCGCCGAGCCGGTCCGAAATGCGCGGGAGCTCGCCGCGGTCCTTCATCGTGTGCAGCAGGGTCTGGGTGCCGTACGTGCCCGCCGCGACGACCACGTACCGGGCGCGCAGCACCTTCGCCCGGCCCGTGCGCCGGCCGTCGGTGGGAACGGTGCGGACCCGGTAGCCGCCCTCGGGGTGCTCGGACAGGGCGGTGACCGTGGTCATGGGGTGGATGACGGCGCCCGCGCGCTCGGCGAGGTGCAGGTAGTTCTCGTTCAGGGTGTTCTTCGCGCCGTGCCGGCAGCCGGTCATGCACTCGCCGCATTCGGTGCAGGCCTTGCGGGCGGGGCCGGCGCCGCCGAAGTAGGGGTCGGCGACCTCGTCCCCGGGCCGGACCTTCGACTGTCCTTCGGCGTCGTCGCCGTCGCCGAAGAAGACGCCGACCGGGGCCATGTGGAAGGAGTCCCCGACGCCCATCTTCTCGGCGGCCGCCTTGAGGTGGACGTCGGAGGGGGTCATCGTCGGGTTCAGCCGCACCCCCAGCATCCGCTTGGCCTGGTCGTAGTACGGGGCGAGTTCGTCCCGCCAGTCGGTGATGGACGCCCACTGCCGGTCCTCGAAGAAGGCCGTGGGCGGCACGTAGAGGGTGTTGGCGTAGTTGAGCGAGCCTCCGCCCACGCCGGCGCCCGCGAGCACCATCACGTTGCCGAGCAGGTGGATCCGCTGGATCCCGTACAGCCCGAGGGCGGGCGCCCACAGGTAGTTGCGCAGGTCCCAGCTGTTCTTCGGCAGGTTCGCGCGGGTGAAGCGGCGCCCTGCCTCCAGGACGCCGACCCGGTAGCCCTTCTCGGTCAGCCGCAGCGCCGAGACCGACCCGCCGAAGCCCGATCCGATGACGAGGACGTCGTAGTCGTACGACTCAGACTCAGACACGGTGCTGCCCCTTAGCGGAGTCGGGTTTAGCGGAATCGGAGTGACTTCATGACCTTGAGGCTGCGGGTCATGAACGCCGCGTACTTCTCGTCGTCCATGCCCAGCGAGGGCGCCATCGGGAGCAGCCTCTGGTGGGCGACGGTCTGGGCCTCGGTGTACTTGAGGATGCCCTCGGAGCCGTGGCGCCGGCCGAGGCCGGAGTCCTTCATGCCGCCCATGGGGGCCTGGGCGCTGCCGTAGGCGGGGGCGTAGCCCTCGTTGATGTTGACGGTACCGGTGCGCAGGCGGGCGGCGACGGCGTGGCCGCGGCGGGAGTCCTTGGTCCAGACGCTGGAGTTCAGGCCGTAGGCGGTGGCGTTGGCCTCGGCGATGGCCTGGTCCTCGTCGGTGAAGCGGTAGACGGAGACGACCGGGCCGAAGGTCTCCTCGCCGCACACCGCCATGGGTGCCTCGACCCCGTCGAGGATGGTGGGCTCGTAGAAGAGCGGGCCGATGTCGGGGCGGGCGGTGCCGCCGGCGACGAGGGTGGCGCCCTTGGCGACGGCCTCGTCCACGTGCCGCTGTACGGTCTCCAGCTGGCGCTCACCGACGAGCGAGCCCATGTCGGCGCCATAGGCGAGGGAGGCGCCGAGCCGCATCGCCTTCGTGCGGGCGGCGAACCGCTCGACGAACGCGTCGGCGATCGAGGCGTGGACGTAGAGCCGCTCGATGGAGATGCACAGCTGGCCGGCGGAGGAGAAGCAGGCGCGGACGGCGCCCGCGGCGGCCTTCTCGATGTCGGCGTCGTGCAGGACGAGCATGGCGTTCTTGCCGCCGAGTTCGAGGGAGACGCCGACGAGGCGGTCGGCCGCGCCCCGTGCGACCTCGCGGCCGGTACGGGTGGAGCCGGTGAAGGAGACGTAGTCGGCGTGCCGGACCACCTCGGGGCCGACGACGGGGCCCTCGCCGAGGACGATCTGGAAGACCTCGGCGGGCAGCCCGGCCTCGATCAGCAGGTCGCGCGCCCACAGGGCGGTCAGCGCGGTCTCCGTGTCCGGCTTCATGACCAGCGCGTTGCCGGACACGAAGGCGGGCAGGGCGTCGCCGACCGACAGCTCCAGCGGGTAGTTCCAGGGGGCGATCTGGCCGACGACCCCGCGCGGCTGGCGCAGTTCGGTGACCTTGGTGAGGGTGGGCATGGCCCCCGTGTGGCCCTTGGGGCGCAGGTAGGAGGGGGCCTTGCGGCCGTAGTGGCGGGCGGCGACGGCGACCGCCTGGACCTCCTCGTGGGCGTGCAGGCGGGCCTTGCCGGTCTCCAGCTGGATCAGGTCGAGGACCTCGGCCTGCCGGGCCAGGACCAGGTCGTGGAAGCGCAGCAGCACCGCCGCCCGCTTGCGTACGGGGACGGCGGCCCAGGCGGGCTGCGCGGCGCGGGCCCGCTCGAAGGCGGTCGCCACGTCCTCGGGGGTGGCCTCGGGCAGGTCCGCCAGCTTGTCCCCGGTGAAGGGGGTGTGGTTGGCGGTGCGGCCGGAGCCGATCACGCCGCGGGTGAGTCGGGCGACCAGGTCGGGGGTCACGACGTCGGCGGCGGTCCGGGCGCCGGCCGGGGCCGGGGCGACCGGGTTGGTGGGCTGCGGTGCGGTCCGGGGGGCGGCGGGGGCCTGCGAGTCCGTCATGGCGGTGAGCGTATTGCGCCCGCGGGCCTTTGGGTACCCGTGGGTAACCGGATTTTGCCATTTCCGCCAGTGATTGCTGGCGGGATGACGGGATCAGGACTTCGGGGCGGGCGGCTCCCAGCCGCTGAGGACCGTGTCGAACTGCTGCTGGGTGGTGTGCCAGTCGGCGGCGGGGCTCGACATGTAGATCGCGTACTCGGTGCCGTCAGGGGCGATGTACATCTGCTCTCTCGCCCGGCGCGGCCCGGGGTGGTTCTGCTTCTCGGTCCACGTGAAATCCCACAGCGCGGCCCGGACGGTGTCCCGGAAGGTGTTCTGGTTCAGCAGCTGCTTCTTGTAGTCCGTCCGCTTCTGCACCTGCTTCTCCAGGTCGGTCAGGTGCGCGTACGGGGTGTCGTAGTCCGGCGTGGGGTCGACCGCGATCCGGATCAAGTGCTTTCCGTTGTCCGGGGTGTAGTCGATCTGGTCGCCGTTCATCTGGCGCGTCCAGCCGTCCGGGACGAACAGGGTGAAGCCGGTGGGGTCGGTGACCTCGGTCCAGCCCGCGGGCGCCGCGGACTCCCCGTCGTCCTCGCCGGACTTCGTGTCGGGGGCGCTCGTGTTCTTGTCGGAGCCGCCGCCCTCGCCTCCCTCGTCCGAGGTCAGCTTGATCACGCCGAAGACACCGCCGCCGCCGATCAGCGCCGCCACCAGGGCGATGACCGCGGCACGTCTGATCCAGCCGTTCGCCTTGGCGGGGGCCGGTAGCGGCACAACGGTCTCCGGGGACTCCGGCAGCGCGGCCGTCTGCGCGGTCTCCGTCGTCGGGGCCGGTTCCCCGGCGGCCTCCTGCGCCGAGTCGAGTTCCTCGGGGGTGACCGCGCGCGTCGGTACGTACGCCTGCGCCGCCTTCGGCTCCCGGCCCTCCATCGCCTCCAGCAGCATCCGCTCGGCCTCCTCGGCCGAGGGCCGCTCCGCCGGATCCTTGCGCAGCAGGGCGGTGATGACCGGCCCCAGCGCCCCGGACTGCTTCAGGGCCGGCGGCTCGTCGTTGACCACCGCCTGGAGGCTGGAGATCGGCGAGGTGCGGCGGAACGGCGAACGCGCCTCGACCGCCGTGTAGAGGGTGGCGCCCAGCGACCACAGGTCGGAGGCCGTGCCGGGGGTCCCGCCGGTGACCCGCTCCGGGGCCAGGTAGTCGATGGAGCCGACGATCTCGCCGGTGCGCGTGATGGACGAGTCGCCCTCGATCGCGGCGATCCCGAAGTCCGTCAGGAGCACCCGGCCGTCCTTGGCGAGCAGCACGTTGCCCGGCTTCACGTCCCGGTGCAGTACGCCGACCGCGTGCGCGGCGCGCAGCGCGCCCAGCACGTGCAGCCCGATCCTGGCCGCCTCACGGGGCTCGATCCGGCCGGCCGCCTTGGCCGCTTCCGCGAGGGACGGACCGTCGATGTACTCCATGACGATCCACGGCCGGTCGTCGTGCTCCAGCACGTCGTGGACGGTGACGACCGCCGGATGCTGGATCCGGGCCGCGGCCCGGGCCTCCTTCTGGGTCCGGGCGTGCATGACGTCCCGGTCGGCCTGGGCCACGTAGAGACCCGCCGTCAGTTCCTTGACGGCGACGGTCCTGTGGAGCAGCTCGTCATGCGCGCGCCACACCTTGCCCATGCCGCCCCGGCCGATCGGCTCGACGAGCCGGTACCGGCCCGCCAGCACGGCGCCCCCACCTGTCTGCTGTTCCACGAAACCCCGCCGCTCTCTGCACTTCAGGCCAGATTACGGAGCGCACGGGTGCTGTCGGAACCGCGCGGCCGCGAATGGCCCGCACTGTGACGCAATCGCCGTACTGATCAGTCGTCAGCCGCCCGACTTGTAACTGGCCGTGGCCTTCTCGAAGACCTCGGTGACCTTGCCCTGCTCATCCTCGGGCCCCGTCACCATGACGACGTGGTAGCTGCCCCCGAGCGCGACGACGAAGTTGCGGGCGAAGACGTTGCGGCCGGTGCCGTCGATCCACGTGTACCGGCCGGTGGCGCGCAGCTGCTGGCCCACCTTGGTGGTCTTGATGTCGCCGACCGTGGACCAGGTGGAAGTCCGGTACGGCGTCAGCTCCGGCTCCTTGTCCTTCTGGTAGGCCGCCGGGTCCGGGTTGCCCTGGACCTTGTCCCGGCCGGGGACGACGGTCAGGACGAACTGGCCGTCGGTGTAGCGGACCTGACCGGCCTCGTTGATCCCGCGGCGCTCCCAGCCGTCGGGCACGGCGATCTCGAAGTGCTCCGGGTCCTGCTGGGTGGTGTAACCGGGCGGGGCGGACGCGGCGGGGGCGGTCGTCTGCGGCGCCGGGTTGGACTCGGGGGTCCCGGTCCCGGACGGCGCCCGGGAGGGGCTCGGACCCGGCTTCGGCGACTGCGATTGCGACGGCGACTTGGCACTGCTGCCGGCGGGGGTGTTCTTCGACTCCGCCTCCGGGGTGCCGGAACGGGGCATGAACAGCAGCGCGTACGCCACCGCTCCGGAGAGCAGCACCAGGATGCCGACGAGCAGGGTCCGGCCGAGGGCGCGGGGCTTGCGGGGGGCGGCCGGGTTGCGGTGCCGCCCGTGCAGGTCGCCGCGCCGGCGCACGACGGGCAGCCGCGCGGGGTCGGGCTCCGGCAGCGGGGCCGCCTCCGGCTCGGGGGCGGACCGCACGAGCGAACGCAGCCAGCCGCGGAGCTCCTCGAAGTCGGGGCGCTCGGTCGGGTCCTGACGCAGCAGCGACTCCACGACGGGGCGCAGCGCACCGCACTCCTCCGCGAACGCGGGGGGTTCGGCGCACACCGTCTCGACGAGCTCGGCGACGCTGTCCTCGGGGTACGGGGCGTGCCCCTGCACGGCGCGGTACAGCAGCGCGCCGAGCGCCCAGAGGTCGGTGGCGGGCCCGATGGGAGCCGCCAGCTGCCAGGGCCCGGACAAGCTGCGGGCCTGCTCGGGAGCCCAGCGCTCGGTGACGGCCCCGACCACGGCCATCCGCGTCTGCCGCGCCCGCTCGGCCCCCAACCCGCTGGGCTGCACCGGCGCGTACCGTGCGGCCACGGCCGGCACCTCGTCGGCCTGCCGATACCCCTGCGGCAAGGCCAACTGCGCCGGCAGCGCAGGCCGCCCGCTGCCCTCCGCCGGCTGCCCCGGGCCTCCCGGCGTCAGTGCCGCCGGGGCCGGATGTGCGCCGGGGTGCCCCCGCAGGGCGCCGAACGCTGTTCCGCTCTCACTGTCCGCCCCCTGGCCACGTTCGGCGCCCGAGGAGGTACCCCGGCGCGCGCCCGGCCCCGGACTGCCCGCGGGCCGCGGCTCCAACTCGGGCCAAGGACCTGGCTGCGGCTGCGCCGTGGCCCCGGGCGGGTCCGCCGGGGCTGGCTGTTCCGGGTCGGAGAGGTCCGGGCGGCGCGGGGTGGCCCCGTGCCAGGGGACGGGGTCGCCGGTCTCCGGGTTGCCGTACGGGTACGAGTACCCCTGAGGCAGGGTCGACCCCGCGGGCCGCGGCGGCTCCGGCACCACGATGGGGTCGGACCCGGACTTGCGCTGCTCGGTGACCTTGGCGGCGGCCGCCCGGGCCCCGGCCCGGTACGCGGCGATGGCCCCGGCCCGCGCGGCCGCCTTGAGGTCGGGCCGCTCCTCCGGCCGCCCGGGGGTGATGTGGTCGTTGTACCGCGGCCCGGTGTCGTACCCCGGAGCCACCAACGGCGCGTAAGCGGGCCCGCCGTCATCCCCGGCGCGGGACCCGTCAGAGCCGAACACCCCCGAACCCGCCCCGGACGCGCCCGGATCCCCTCCGAGGGCACCGGCCTCCACAGGCGCAGCGGCCGCGCCGCTCCACTCCGCCGAACCCCGCGCAGGGGGAACGGCCGGGCCCGCCGCAGGCGAACCGGCAGGGGAGGAGCCCCAGCCCCCGTCCCCGCCGGAGGCGTCCCGCCCCGGCAGGGGGTCGTAGCCGCACAGGGCCTCCTCCGCCGCGCCGGCCGCGAGGCCGGTCAGCACGACGCGCCCGTCCTCGCACACCAGCACCGTCCGCACCGTGATGTTCCGGTGCGTCCACCCGTGCGCATGCAGCACCCGCAGCGCGGTCAGCACGTCCGAGGCCACTTCCGCAGCCCGGTACGGGCTCAACGGCTCATCCGCGATCAGCGCCGCCAGCGGCCTCGCCGGGACCAGTTCGCTCACTATCCACAGCGACCCGTCCTCGGCGAACACGTCGAAGACCTGGTCCAGCCGCGGATGGTCGGGGACGGCGGCCGCCGCCTGCGCCGCCTCGATGGCGCGCCGTACGGCCGGCAGGTCCGCCGGGTCGCGCCGCCCCGCCGACGGAACGGCCCGCGAGCCGTCGACCAGCTCCGCGTCCACGACCTCCGGCAACGGCACCTGCCGTACCAGGACTTCCTGCCCGCTCCGCGTGTCGAAGGCGCGGGTCTCGATCAGCTCGTACTCGTCCGTCGGCGGCAGCGGCAGGCGGTACCGGTGGGCCAGGATCCGGCCCGCGTACTCCTCCACATCGCCTCCCCCGAGTACTGGGGGCACCCCCGTGGCCCCGCTGACACGATACGTCGCCGGGGCCGCCCGCGTCCCGGGGTCAGCCGAGCGGCTGGAAGGTCTCGAAGGCGGTGTTACGCATCTGCGTGCACTCGGCGCCGTCCCACTGGTCGGCGGCGCAACTGATCATGATCGCGTAGCCGTGCGTCGCGTCCATCTTGAAGCCGCGGTTGAGCACCCGGACCCGGAGGCTGTCGTGGTCGCGCTCGAACTGCCAGTCGGCGACGGTGGGGTAGTTCCGGTAGCTCGCCAGCTCGATGCTGATCAGCTTGTAGTTCGTACTGCTGGCCGCCGTACCGGGGTGGGATTCGAGCCAGGCCTTGCGGGCGTCGTCCTTCGGGCTGTTGTTGTAGTCGACCTGTATTCGGGGGAAGCCGCCGTCGCGGCTGTATATGCCGCCCGAGTTCTTCCCGGCTATCCCCGTCTTGTGGAAGCCCTCGGGCATCGCCATCGAGAAGTGGAATCCAGGGTCCGTCACCAACGCGTATCCCGCGGGGAGTCCGCTGCCCGAGCCACCGGGCGCAGCGCCCTGCCCCTGGCTCGCGTTGCCGCCGCCACTGGCGTTGGACGGCGTCTGTCCCTGACCGCCGCCCGGCTCACTCGCCTTCGGGGAGGACTGCGGCGAGGCCGGCGCGTTGCCCGCCTGACCACCGCCCGGGGACTTGCTCGCGGAGACGCCCGGGGTGGGCTTGCCGCCGTTCTTGCCCTCGTTCTTGCGTCCGTTGGCGTCGTCGCCGCTGATGGCCCAGGCGATCAGCGAACCGACCGTCGCCAGCACGACGACCACGGCGGCTATCGCCAGCGCGATGGTGCGGCGCGGCATGACATCGGTGAGCGGCGCCGCCACCGGGGCCGACTTGGCCTTGGGCTCGGCGGCCGGCGCGGCCGGCGCCTCCGCCGCGGAGGCGGTCTGCGTGGCGGCGGCTCCCGCCGCCGCCTTGCGGGCCGACTTCAGTGCGGCGCGGGCGCGTTCGCGCTGCTCGCGCTCCCGCCGCTCGCGTTCCTTCTTCGCCGCCTTCTCGGCGGCCTTTTCCGCGGCGGCCTTCTCCGCGGCCGCCTTGGCGTCGGCGAGCGAGATCTGCCGGGTCTCCTCGGCGGCCGGGGCCGGCTCGGGCGCCGCGACGGGCTCGGGCGCGTTCAGGACGGCGGTGAGCATCGCCCGAGCCCGCTCGTCGTCGAGCCGGTGGGCCGGGTCCTTGGCGAGCAGGCCGTAGATGACCTCGGTCAGCGGACCGGCGTTCTTGGGCGGGTCCACCGGCTCGGTCATCACGGCGGTGAGGGTGGCGAGCGCGGAGCCCTTGTCGTACGGGGGCACGCCCTCGACGGCGGCGTAGAGCAGACCGCCGAGCGACCACATGTCGGCGGGCGGGCCGGGCTTGTAACCGCGGGCGCGCTCGGGCGAGATGTAGGAAGGCGCGCCGACGAGCATGCCGGTGGAGGTGACGGAGGGGTCGCCCTCGACCTGGGCGATGCCGAAGTCGGTGAGGACGACGCGGCCGCTGGCGGCGATGAGCACGTTGGACGGCTTGACGTCCCGGTGCAGGATGCCCTGGCCGTGCGCGGCGCGCAGCACGTCGAGCACCGCGAGGCCGACCTCGGCGGCGCGGTGCGGGGTGAGGGGGCCGTTCTCCCGTATGAACTCGGCGAGCGAGGGCCCCTCGATGAGCTCCATGACGATCCAAGGCCGGCCGTCCTCGTCGACCACGTCATAGACGGTGACGGCACCCCCGCTCCGGATCCGGGCAATGGCCTTGGCCTCGCGCAAGGTACGCGTAATGAGCCGCCGCTTCTCGTCCTCATCGACCCCGGTGCTGAACCGGAGCTCCTTGACGGCGACGGTCCGCCCCAGCGTCTCGTCCTGAGCCCGCCAGACGGTCCCCATCCCGCCCTTGCCGAGCACGGCCCCCAGCCGATACCGCCCGGCGAGCAACCGCCCCTGGTCCTTGGCCGGCTCGCCCTTGTCCGGCTTGGCAGCCGCAGCCTCAGCCCCAGCCGTGCCCTTGGCCGCCTTCGGCTTCTCGGCCGCGGCAGCGTCCGGCTCCGCATCCACGGGTTCGACCTTGCCCGACTCCGCGGACTCCGCCTCACCCTTGACCAGGCTCGGCTTGGTGGCAGCAGGCTCGGGCTCCGGCGCAGCCCCGGCCGCCTTCGCGGGCGCGGCACCACCCTTGACCGGATCCGGCTCAGCGGCCGCAAGCGCGGGCTCCGCGGGCGCAGCCGCGGGCTTGGCCGGCTCCGGCTGCTCGGCGGCAGCCCCCGCCTCGGCGGTATCCGGCTCCGCAGCCGCGGGCATGGGCACGGGCACGGGCTCCACACCGTCTTGCTGCGCCGCAGGCGTCTCCGGCTTAGACATGCGTCCCCTCTGCGATCGTGCCTCTGCTCCGCCCGCCCCAGCGGCCGAGCTGCCCGGCGGCCGAGCTGCCCGGCGGCCGGGGTCCGCGGTAACCCGCCCCGGCAGAACCTTCATTGTCCCTCACTCCGCAACGGACGGGCGCCCCGGGTCCGCGGTTCCCCCTTCCGCATCCCGGAGTTACAACGGAACGATGTCGGGCGCCCCCAGCCGCGCCGCGTCCGCCGTCTGGTCGTCCGGCTGACGCTGCGATTCCCGCTCCGCCTGCACCCGCTTCTCGTAGTGCTCCACCTCCTTCTCGATCTGCTGCTTGTCCCAGCCCAGCACCGGCGCCATCAACTCCGCGCACTCCCGCGCCGACCGCGTCCCCCGGTCGAAGGTCTCGATCGAGATCCGCGTCCGCCGCGTCAGCACGTCGTCCAGGTGCCGCGCCCCCTCGTGCGAGGCGGCGTACACGATCTCCGCCCGCAGATAGTCCTCCGCCCCCGCCACCGGCTCGCCCAGCCCCGGATCGGCGGCGACCAGGTCCAGCAGTTCCTCCGTCAGCGACCCGTACCGGTTCAACAGGTGCTCCACCCGCACCACATGAAGCCCCGTCCGGGCGGCGATCCGGGCCCGCCCGTTCCACAGCGCCCGGTACCCCTCGGCCCCCACCAGCGGCACGTCCTCCGTCACGCACTGCGCCACCCGCTGGTCCAGCCCGTGCACCGCCTCGTCGACCGCGTCCTTCGCCATGACCCGGTACGTCGTGTACTTGCCGCCCGCGACCACCACCAGCCCCGGCACCGGGTGCGCCACCGTGTGCTCGCGCGACAGCTTGCTCGTCGCGTCCGACTCCCCTGCCAGCAGCGGCCGCAGGCCCGCGTACACGCCCTGGACGTCGTCCCGCGTCAGCGGCACCGCCAGCACCGAGTTCACGTGCTCCAGCAGGTAGTCGATGTCCGCGCTCGACGCCGCCGGGTGCGCCTTGTCCAGGTCCCAGTCGGTGTCCGTGGTCCCCACGATCCAGTGCCGCCCCCACGGGATGACGAACAGCACCGACTTCTCGGTCCGCAGGATCAGCCCGGTGCTCGAATGGATCCGGTCCTTCGGCACGACCAGGTGGATGCCCTTGGACGCCCGTACGTGGAACTGCCCGCGCTCCCCGATCAGGGCCTGCGTGTCGTCCGTCC
Source organism: Streptomyces sp. NPDC048337 (assembly GCF_043201175.1). Lineage (NCBI taxonomy): Bacteria > Bacillati > Actinomycetota > Actinomycetes > Kitasatosporales > Streptomycetaceae > Streptomyces > Streptomyces sp. NPDC048337. The sequence goes on along the minus strand of NZ_JBICYR010000027.1, from coordinate 74,340 downwards.
ACACCCCCGTCGCGTTCACGACCTGCTTCGCGCGGATCTCGTACTCGCCGCCACCCTCGACGTCCTGCACCCGCGCGCCGACCACCCGTTCGCCCTCGCGCAGAAAGCCGACGACCCTCGCCCGGTTGGCGCAATGCGCCCCGTACGCCGCGGCCGTCCGCACCAGCGTGGCCACGTACCGCGCGTCGTCCATCTGGGCGTCGTAGTACTGCAGGGCTCCGACCAGCGCGTCCTTGCGCAGCGCCGGCGCCACCCGCAGCGCGCGCTTGCGCGACAGGTGCCGGTGCACCGGCAGGCCCCGCCCGTGCCCGCTGGAGACCGACATCGCGTCGTACAGCGCGACGCCCGAGCCCGCATACAGCCGCTCCCAGCCCTTGTGCTGCAAGGGGTACAGGAACGGCACCGGCTTCACCAGGTGCGGGGCGAGGCGCTCCAGGAGCAGCCCGCGCTCCTTCAGCGCCTCCCGTACGAGGGCGAAGTCGAGCATCTCCAGGTACCTGAGCCCGCCGTGGATGAGCTTGCTCGACCGGCTCGACGTGCCGGACGCCCAGTCGCGCGCCTCCACCAGTCCCGTCGACAGGCCTCTGGTCACCGCGTCGAGGGCGGTGCCCGCGCCGACCACGCCCGCGCCCACCACCAGCAGGTCCAATTCCCGCTCGGCCATCCGGGCGAGGGCCTCGGCGCGCTGCGCCGGCCCCAGTGTCGCTGTCCTCACGGCTGCCTCCCGTTGATGCGGGTGATCCCGCTCACATGCCCCGTTTTCATGATTCTGACCGCCCGCACCCTCATCAGCCACCGCCTGTGGACAACACACGGGTGGCCACCACTCCAGAATGCGACATATCTGTCATATATACGCCTAACCTGACATTGCGCCAGCTCCTGTCGGGCTCCCCTGTCCACAGGCCTTGCGCGCGCATCCCCCTCATGTCAGGGAAGGGACGGCACCCCCATGCCCGCAGACCTCGCCGTCATCGGACTCGGCCATCTCGGCCTCCCCCTCGCCCAGGCGGCCGTCGCCGCCGGGATCGAGACGGTCGGCTACGACAGCGGTCCGGTCACGGACTCCACCCTCACCGCCGCCGAGATCCGCCGCATGTCGGCGGCCGGCTTCCGGGTCACCACCAACCCCGCCGAGCTCGGCCGGGTCCGCACCGCCGTCATCTGCGCCCCCACCCAGCTCGGCGCCGATCGCGCGCTCGACCTCTCCGCCGTCGGCGGGGCCGGCCGCGCGCTCGCCGCCCGCCTGCGCCCCCACACCACGGTGATCCTCGAATCCGCCGCCCACCCGGGCGTCACCGAGGACTACCTCCGCCCGATCCTGGAAGAGGGCTCCGGACTCCGTGCGGGCCGGGACTTCCACCTGGCCTACTCCCCCAGCCGCCTCGACCCCGGCAACCGCACGCACGGCATCTCCAACACCCCCAAGGTGATCGGCGGCCTCACCCCCGCCTGCACGGAGTCCGCCCACGCCTTCTACGCCCGCCTCACCGAGAAGGTGGTCCGCGCCCGCGGCCTGCGCGAGGCCGAGACCGTCCAGCTCCTCGAAACGAACTACCGGCACGTCAACATCGCCCTCATGAACGAGATGGCGGTCCTCTGCCACGACCTCGGCGTCGACCTCTGGGACGTCATCCGCTGCGCCGAAACCAAGCCGTACGGGTTCCAGGCCTTCCGCCCCGGCCCGGGCGTCGGCGGCCACGGCGTCCCCCTCGACCCGAACTACCTCCCCCACACCACCCGCACCCCCGGCCACCCCCTGCGCATGGTGGGCCTCGCGCAGGAGATCAACAACCGGATGCCGCAGTACGTCATCCAGCGCTCCGCCACCCTCCTGAACGAGCACGGAAAGTCCGCCCGCGGCGCCCGCGTCCTGCTCCTGGGTGTCACCTACAAGCCCGACCTCGCCGACCAGGAGGGCTCCCCGGCCCGCGAGATCGCCAGCCGCCTCCTCGACCTGGGCGCACTGATCAGCTACCACGACCCGTACATCGCGGGCTGGCGCGTACGCGACCAACCGGTCCCCCGTGCCGAATCGTTGTACGAGGCCGCCGCCAACGCCGATCTGACGATCCTGCTCCAGCACCACCGCACGTACGACCTCCAAGGACTCGCGGTCAAGGCCCAGTTGCTCCTCGACACCCGCGGCGCCAGCCCGGCGGGCGCGGCCCACCGCCTCTGACGGCGCCCCTCACCCCGGCTCACCACCGAAAATTCCCCCTCACGGATGTCGTGGCCGACTGCTAGCCTGCGGCGTCACTTATCTCGCACTTATGACCTACGGGCAGACGTGCGCCCGAATCCCTGGGGGGGATTTCCCATGAGCCAGAGCCAGAACTTCCAGCCGCCCGCGCCCGACTCCTTCACCGAGGCCCCCGCCCCGGCCCCGGCCGCCTCCGGCAACATCGGCCTCGGCATCGTCGCGGCCGTCGTCGCCGCCCTGGTCATCGGCGCCATCTACGGCGCGATCATCGGCGCGACCAAGTACGAGATCGGCTACGCCGCCATCGCCGTGGGCGCCGTGATCGGCCTCGCCGCGGGCAAGATCGGCGGCCGCAACCCCCTCCTGCCGGTCATCAGCGTCCTGCTCGCCCTTGCCGCCGTCCTCGGCGGCCAGATGTTCGGCATGGCCATGATCACCGCCGACGAGGCCGGCGTCTCCACCACGGACGTGCTGAACCTCGGCATCTCCCTGCTGTTCGACGGCTGGAAGGAGAACGCCGACCCCATGACGTTCCTCTTCTTCGCGGTCGGCGGCTACGCGGCCTTCCAGACGGCCCGCAAGACCGCGGCCTGAGCGCGTTCTCGCCCGCTTCACACGCCGGAGGGCCGGCACCCCACTCGGGGTGCCGGCCCTCCGGCATACGTACGGAACGGATCAGCGGCTGTGCTGCGAGTCCGCGACCGTGACCTCGACCCGCTGGAACTCCTTGAGCTCGCTGTAGCCGGTCGTGGCCATCGAGCGGCGCAGCGCGCCGAAGAGGTTCATCGAGCCGTCCGGGGTGTGCGACGGGCCGGTCAGGATCTCCTCGGTCGTGCCGACCGTGCCGAGGTTGACCTTCTTGCCGCGCGGCACGTCCTCGTGGACGGCCTCCATGCCCCAGTGGTTGCCCTTGCCCGGCGCGTCGGTGGCGCGCGCCAGCGGGGAGCCCATCATCACGGCGTCGGCGCCGCAGGCCACGGCCTTCGGGATGTCGCCGGACCAGCCCACGCCGCCGTCGGCGATGACGTGCACGTAGCGGCCGCCGGACTCGTCCATGTAGTCGCGGCGGGCCGCGGCCACGTCCGCGACGGCGGTCGCCATCGGGACCTGGATGCCGAGCACGTTGCGGGTGGTGTGCGCGGCGCCGCCGCCGAAGCCGACCAGCACGCCCGCCGCGCCAGTGCGCATCAGGTGCAGGGCCGCCGTGTAGGTGGCGCAGCCGCCGACGATGACGGGGACGTCGAGCTCGTAGATGAACTGCTTCAGGTTCAGCGGCTCGGCGGCGCCGGAGACGTGCTCCGCCGACACCGTGGTGCCGCGGATGACGAAGATGTCCACGCCCGCCTCGACGACGGCCTTGGAGAACTCGGCGGTGCGCTGCGGGGAGAGCGCGGCGGCGGTGACGACGCCCGAGTCGCGCACCTCCTTGATCCGCTGCCGGATCAGGTCCGCCTGGATCGGCGCGGAGTAGATCTCCTGGAGGCGGCGGGTGGCCGCGGCCTCGTCCAGCTCCGTGATCTCGTCGAGCAGCGGCTGCGGGTCCTCGTAGCGGGTCCACAGGCCTTCGAGGTTCAGCACGCCGAGGCCGCCGAGCTCGCCGATGCGGATCGCGGTCTGCGGAGAGACGACCGAGTCCATGGGGGCGGCCAGGAAGGGGAGCTCGAAGCGGTACGCGTCGATCTGCCAGGCGATCGAGACCTCCTTCGGGTCCCGGGTACGCCGGCTCGGGACGATGGCGATGTCGTCGAACGCGTACGCCCTGCGGCCGCGCTTGCCGCGCCCGATCTCGATCTCAGTCACGTGTGGTGGCCTTTCCTCTGGGTCTGCCCGTCCAGTATCCCCGAACCCCGGGGGCCCGCGTTCCGGTGACCGCTGTACGGACGCACGCCCGGGCACGGCGAAGGGGCGGACCCGTTTCCCCCGGGTCCGCCCCTTCGGCCGGTCACTCCTGTACGAGCACCTGCGTGAAGTCGACGACGTGGACGACCAGCACGAGCAGCAGGCCGTCGCTGACGAGGTACTCGATGCCGATGTTCGGCGTCAGAGCCAGCGAGCGCGTCGCCTCGTCGCCCGAAATCGCTATCGAGATCTTCGGGCGGGGATCCTGCGCGAGCACGGCGAGGCCGCGCTCCAGCAGCGCACGGCGCTCGGGCGGCAGCCCGTCGCGGATGCGCGCCGCCTCTTCGCTGAACTTCACGGCGTAAAGCATCGGAACCCCCTCAGCCTGGTCGGCCGATCGTACCGTCAGCCCTTACGGGAGTAGTTCGGTGCTTCGACGGTCATCTGGATGTCGTGCGGGTGGCTCTCCTTGAGGCCCGCCGAGGTGATCCGGACGAAGCGGCCCCGCTCCTGCAGCTCGGGAACGGTGCGGCCGCCGACGTAGAACATCGACTGGCGCAGGCCCCCGACGAGCTGGTGCACGACCGCCGAGAGCGGGCCGCGGTACGGCACCTGGCCCTCGATGCCCTCGGGGATGAGCTTGTCGTCGCCGCCCACGCCCTCCTGGAAGTAGCGGTCCTTGGAGAAGGACTTGCGGTCGCCGCGGGACTGCATCGCGCCGAGCGAGCCCATGCCGCGGTACGACTTGAACTGCTTGCCGTTGATGAAGAGCAGCTCGCCCGGGGACTCCTCGCAGCCCGCGAGCAGCGAGCCGAGCATCACCGTGTCGGCGCCCGCGACCAGGGCCTTCGCGATGTCGCCGGAGTACTGCAGGCCGCCGTCGCCGATGACCGGGACGCCCGCGGCCTTGGCGGCGAGCGAGGCCTCGTAGATCGCGGTGACCTGCGGGACGCCGATGCCGGCGACGACGCGGGTGGTGCAGATGGAGCCGGGGCCGACGCCGACCTTGATGCCGTCGCAGCCGGCGTCGATCAGCGCCTGCGCGCCGTCGCGGGTCGCGACGTTGCCGCCGATGACGTCGACGGAGGAGTTCGACTTGATCTTGGCGACCATGTCGCCGACCAGACGGGAGTGGCCGTGGGCGGTGTCGACGACGATGAAGTCGGCGCCCGCCTCGATCAGGGCCTGGGCGCGCTCGTACGCGTCGCCGGCGACACCGACGGCCGCGCCGACGAGCAGCCGGCCGTCCTTGTCCTTGGCGGCGTTCGGGTACTTCTCGGCCTTGACGAAGTCCTTGACCGTGATGAGGCCCTTGAGGATGCCCGCGTCGTCGACCAGCGGGAGCTTCTCGATCTTGTGGCGGCGCAGCAGCTCCATGGCGTCCACGCCGGAGATGCCGACCTTGCCGGTGACCAGCGGCATCGGGGTCATGACCTCGCGCACCTGGCGGCTGCGGTCCGACTCGAAGGCCATGTCGCGGTTGGTGACGATGCCGAGCAGCTTGCCGGCCGGGTCGGTGACCGGGACGCCGGAGATGCGGAACTTGGCGCACAGCTCGTCGGCCTCGCGCAGCGTCGCGTCCGGGTGCACGGTGATCGGGTCGGTGACCATGCCGGATTCGGAGCGCTTGACCAGGTCGACCTGGTTGGCCTGGTCGACGATCGAGAGGTTGCGGTGCAGGACGCCGACGCCGCCCTGGCGGGCCATCGCGATGGCCATGCGGGCCTCGGTGACCTTGTCCATGGCCGCGGACAGCAGCGGGACGTTCACCCGCACATTGCGCGAGATGAGCGAAGAGGTGTCGATCTCGTCCGGAGCCATGTCCGACGCGCCCGGCAGCAGCAGCACGTCGTCGTAGGTCAGTCCGAGCGTGGCGAATTTGTCGGGCACTCCGTCGGCAGTCATGACACCTTCCAAATGGTCTTGCTCAGCGCGGATGTCCATGCTAACGGGATCCCGCCGCGTCTCATTCCACGATGAAGATCGACGACGATTTTCGTAGCTTGTTACAAGTTTCGCAGCGGGATTTACTGCTCCGCGAGCGCCCGCAGCCGGCTGAGCGCCCGGTGCTGGGCCACCCGCACCGCCCCGGGGGACATGCCGAGCATCTGCCCGGTCTCCTCGGCGGTCAGCCCGACGGCCACCCGCAGGACCAGGAGCTCGCGCTGGTTCTCCGGAAGGTTGGCCAGCAGCTTCTTGGCCCAGGCGGCGTCGCTGCTGAGCAGCGCCCGCTCCTCGGGACCGAGCGAGTCGTCGGGCCGCTCGGGCATCTCGTCGGAGGGCACGGCCGTACTGCCCGGGTGCCGCATGGCGGCCCGCTGGAGGTCGGCGACCTTGTGCGCGGCGATGGCGAAGACGAAGGCTTCGAAGGGCCGCCCGGTGTCCCGGTAGCGCGGCAGTGCCATCAGGACGGCGACGCAGACTTCCTGCGCCAGGTCCTCCACGAAGTGGCGGGCGTCACCCGGAAGCCGCGAGAGCCGGGTGCGGCAGTAGCGGATCGCGAGCGGGTGGACGAAAGCGAGCAGATCGTGCGTGGCCTGCTCGTCGCCCTCCACGGCCCGGCGCACGAGCGCACTGACGGCCCCGGCACTGCCGCCTTTGGCGGCGCCGGTGGGGCCTGTGGCCGCGGGGGACCCCAGGGCTTCGTCGTCGCGCATCAATCCATGGTGCCTTGGCGCCGGAGGTTCCGTGGCACCGTGGCCGTTTTCGTGCATCGAAGCGTTATGAGCGGGTGCGCCTGAAGTCATCGTTTGCGCCCTCCCCTCCCGCTCGGCCGAATAGTCCTCGAGGACTCCCACACTCCAAGAATGCGGCACACCCTCAAGGATGCGGCATCGCGCACGAAGCGACACGTCCCCCGGATTGTGCCCCGCCAATCCCCGGGTGCGCACCGGGTACGGCGGGGCCGAGGAATCAGCGGACCAGGCCCCAGCGGAAGCCGAGGGCGACGGCGTGCGCCCGGTCCGACGCGCCGAGCTTCTTGAACAGCCTGCGGGCGTGCGTCTTGACGGTGTCCTCGGAGAGGAAGAGCTCGCGCCCGATCTCCGCATTGGACCGGCCGTGGCTCATGCCCTCCAGCACCTGGATCTCGCGCGCGGTGAGCGTGGGCGCGGCGCCCATCTCGGCCGAGCGGAGCCGGCGCGGGGCCAGTCGCCAGGTCGGGTCGGCCAGGGCCTGGGTGACCGTGGCCCGCAGTTCGGCGCGCGAGGCGTCCTTGTGCAGGTATCCCCGGGCACCGGCGGCGACCGCGAGGGCCACGCCGTCCAGGTCCTCGGCGACCGTCAGCATGATGATGCGGGCGCCGGGATCGGCCGAGAGCAGCCGGCGGACCGTCTCCACACCGCCCAGCCCGGGCATCCGTACATCCATCAGAATCAGATCGGAGCGGTCGGCACCCCAGCGGCGGAGGACTTCCTCGCCGTTGGCAGCCGTCGTCACACGCTCGACGCCGGGCACGGTGGCAACCGCGCGACGGAGCGCCTCTCGGGCAAGCGGGGAGTCGTCGCAGACGAGGACGGATGTCATGACCGCCCTCCGCAGCTGCTGATGCGCGTCACCTTGAGCCTCCAGGCTGGTACGTATCGTCACCTGTGCGATCGATGCCCTCGGACACCTGTCCGGGAACTTCTTGGTTCAACCGCACTCGCTCTCTCAACGATGGTCACTCGAAAGAGTTACGGGTCGGACGGACACCTTCGGCACTCTACGTGAGGAAGCGAACACGACACGGGCGCCACAAGCCATCCGTCCTCCATCTGGAGCTATGCCCTATTTGGCGGCTTTCCTTCCGTTTGGCACATGTCTGAGGCTAGATTCCCAATGAGTCATATTTACATCTACTCCGACAGTAGGTGTGGAGACCCTTGGAGACATGGACCGTATCCGCCTCAGTACCGGCACCAAGAGGACTACCAATGGCAGATTTCTCCCGCCTCCCCGGACCGAACGCCGACCTCTGGGACTGGCAGCTGCTCGCCGCCTGCCGCGGGGTCGACAGCTCCCTCTTCTTCCACCCGGAAGGCGAGCGGGGCGCGGCCAGGAGCGCGCGCGAGGCCTCGGCTAAAGAGGTCTGCATGCGATGCCCGGTGCGTTCGGAATGCGCCGCGCACGCACTCGCCGTCCGCGAGCCCTACGGGGTGTGGGGTGGCCTCACCGAGGACGAGCGCGAGGAGCTGATGGGCCGCGCACGACACCGCCTGATCCCCGCGTCGAGTGCGATCGGGCCGATCGCGCCGCACTGACCGGAACACGACGAAACGTCTGAAGGAACGTTTCTTCGAATTTCGTTGGACCTCCTGCACTCCGGGCGTGTCGCCGTCGTGCCCGGAACCGCACCCGTTCGGCCGTACGGAAGGCCATCCGTCGCGGAAGCCATCCGTACGGTCAGCGCGTGGCGGCGCGCTCCAGCTCGGCCAGGGTCGCGGCCACCGCCGGGACCCTGGCCAGGTCGGGCAGGGTCAGCGCCACGACCTCCCGCTCGACGGCCGGCTCCACGATCAGCGTGCTCACGCCCTTGGCCCGTACGGACTCCACCGCGAGCTCCGGCAGCACCGCCACGCCCAGCCCGGCCCCCACCAGGCCGACCACGGCCGGGTAGTCGTCGGTGGCGAAGTCGATGCGCGGGGTGAAGCCCGCGCCCTCGCACACCTCCACCAGATGGCGGCGGCAGCGCGGACAGCCCGCGATCCAGGGCTCCTCGGCCAGCTCCGCCATGCCCACCCGATCGGCCCCGGCCAGCCGGTGCCCCTCGGGGACCAGCCCGACGAGCCGGTCGGTGAGCAGCGGCCGCACCACGAGGTCCTCCCACTCCGCGGCGGAACCGGAGGCGCCGCCGTAGCGGAAGGCCAGCGCCAGGTCGCAGTCGCCCTCGCGGAGCATCTCCACGGAGCGCGGCGGTTCGGCCTCGACCAGCGAGATACGGGTGCCCGGGTGCTCGGCGCGCATCGCGGCGAGGGCGGTGGGCACCAGGGTGGAGCTGCCGCTGGGGAAGGACACGAGCCGCACCCGGCCGGCGCGCAGCCCGGCGATGGCCGCGACCTCCTCCTCGGCGGCGGTCAGTCCGGCCAGGATGCCGGCGGCGTGCCGGACCAGCGCCTCGCCGGCCTGCGTCAACCGCATCTCGCGGCCGGTGCGGATGAGCAGCGGGGTGCCGGCCGACGTTTCGAGGGCCTTCATCTGCTGGGAGACGGCGGGCTGGGTGCAGCCGAGCTCGCGGGCGGCCGCGGAAAAGGAGCCGGTCCCGGCGACGGCGCGCAGAACCCGGAGATGGCGTGCTTCGATCACCCTTCGAGCATAAGCCCTTCTTTGATCGCTGCGCGAATAACCCCGTGACGCTTTGAGTTGCCTCGGTTAGCGTGGTGCCATGGGCCCCATGCATCTGATCTCCGTGAACCTCGGCCGCGCCACGGCCGTCGACTACACCGACGCGGAAGGCGGGGTGACCGGCCACGGCAAGAGCCCCGTCCCCGGTCCGGTCCGCGTCTCCGCCCCCGGCCCCAAGGCCACCGGCCTCGGCAGCGGCCTGGAGGGCGACGCCGTCTGCGACCGCCGCCACCACGGCGGCGACCACCAGGCCGTCTACGCGTACGCCCGCGAGGACCTGGACTGGTGGGCCGGCGAGCTGGGCCGCGAACTGCCCGGCGGGCTCTTCGGCGAGAACTTCACCACCTCCGGCATCGACCTGAACACCGCGCGCCTCGGCGACCGCTGGCGGGTCGGCGCGGACCTGGTCCTCGAAGTGGCCTCGGCCCGCATCCCCTGCCGGACCTTCCAGGGCGCCGTCGGGGAGCGCGCGTGGGTCAAGCGGTTCACCCAGGCGGGCCGGCCGGGCGCGTACCTGCGGGTGATCGAGGAGGGCCGGGTCTCCCCCGGCGACACCATCGAGATCATCCACCGCCCGGACCACGACGTGACGGTGGAACTGTGGTTCCGCGCTTTCACCACCGAGCGCTCCCTGCTGCCGCGCACCCTGGCGGCGGGCGACGCGATGGAGCCTCAGGCCCACGAGACGGTGCGCCGCCACCTGGAGAAGTACGGGGCCGGAGCAGGCGCGTAGGAGAACGGCCACCCGGGGCGGCTAGGTTGCGCCTATGACGACTGCGTTGATTACGGGATCCACGGCGGGCATCGGCGCCGCCTTCGCCCGGCGGCTCGCCGCCCAGGGCCACAACCTCGTGCTGGTGGCACGCGACACCAAGCGGCTCGGCGAACAGGCCACCGAACTGCACGACCGGCACGGCATCGAGGCCGAGGTCCTGGCCGCCGACCTCTCCACCGAGGAGGGCATCGCGGCGGTCGAGCAGCGCCTCGGCGACCGTACGCACCCGGTGGACCTGCTGGTCAACAACGCGGGCTTCGGCAACAAGGGCCGCTACCTCGAAGTGTCGATGGCCGACGAACTGACGATGCTGAAGGTGCACATCGAGGCGGTGCTGCGGCTCACCTCGGCCGCCACCGAGTCGATGCGCTCGCGCGGCCGCGGCGGCGTGATCAACGTGGCCTCGGTCGCCGCCTTCGTACCGCGCGGTACGTACGGGGCCAGCAAGGCCTGGGTCGTGCAGTTCACCCAGGGCGCGGCGAGAGACCTGTCGGGATCCGGGGTGCGGCTGATGGCGCTGTGCCCCGGCTTCGTCCGTACGGAGTTCCACCAGCGCGCCGGCATGGGCACCGACAACATCCCCGGCTGGATGTGGCTCGACGCGGACAAGCTGGTGGCGGCGGCCCTGGCCGACCTGGCGCGGGGCAAGACGGTGTCGATTCCGGACCCTCGGTACAAGGCGCTGATGGGCGTGGTGAAGCTGACGCCGCGCGGGCTGCTGGGCGGGGTGTCCTCGCGTACGGGCCGCAAGTACGGGCCCCGGTAACGCGCCGCTCGATCCGCCAAATGGGCGAAATCTCCCTAAAATGGACATGTCCCATCCAGCCCGGGAGACGCCATGACATTCGTACAGATAATCGATTACAAGACCAGTCGACAGGACGACCTCGACAAGCTGCTCGACCGGTACGTATCGCAGAGCCAGGGCAAGCGCACCGTCACCCACAGCATCGTGGGCCAGGACCGCGAGAACCCGAACCACTACGTGGACGTGGTCGAATTCCCCTCGTACGAAGAGGCCATGAAGAACTCTCATCTCCCGGAAACGGACAAGATGTTCCAGGAGATGGTGGCCCTCTGTGACGGCATGCCCAGCTTCACCAACCTGGACGTGGTCCGGGACGAGCACCTCAACACGATGGTCGTGAACCGGATGTACGACGAGATCGCGGTGAAGGGCGAGCTGTCCCTCATTCCGGAGATCTTCGCCGAGGACTACCGGGACCACGACATCAGCAACCCCGAGGTCAGGATCGGGCCCGCGGGCATCCGCGAGGGCATGGAGATGTGGCGGGGCGCCTTCGACTTCAGCTTCACGAAGGAAGCCCAGACGGCACAGGACGACTACGTCACCACCCTGTGGACCTGGACCGGCAAGCACAAGGGCGAGTTCATGGGCATCGCCCCGACCGGCAAGACCTGCACGATAACCGGCACGACGGTCTTCCGATGTCAGGACGGAATGCTCAAGGAAGGCTGGTGGCACTACGACGCCATGGGCCTGATGCGCCAACTGGGCGCCATGTAGCGCGCGTAGGGCGTACACACGGGAAGGCCCCGCTCCGCAGATGCGGAACGGGGCCTTCCCCGGCGCTTGGCGCGATCAGTGGCTGTGGCCGTGACCGTGGCTGTGACCGTGACCGCCCTCGGCCTCCTCCTCCGCCGGCTTCTCGACGACCAGGGTCTCGGTCGTGAGCAGCAGGGAGGCGATGGAAGCGGCGTTCTCCAGCGCGGAGCGGGTGACCTTCACCGGGTCGATGACGCCGGCCTTGACCAGGTCGCCGTACTCGCCGGTGGCGGCGTTGAAGCCCTGGCCCTTCTCGAGGTCGGCGACCTTCGAGGTGATGACGTAACCCTCGAGACCGGCGTTCTCCGCGATCCAGCGCAGCGGCTCGACGGCGGCGCGGCGCACGACCGCGACACCGGTGGCCTCGTCGCCGGCCAGGCCGAGGTTGCCCTCGAGGACCTTGACGGCGTGGACGAGCGCGGAGCCACCGCCGGAGACGATGCCCTCCTCGACCGCGGCGCGGGTCGCCGAGATGGCGTCCTCGAGGCGGTGCTTCTTCTCCTTCAGCTCCACCTCGGTGGCGGCGCCGACCTTGATGACGCAGACGCCGCCGGCGAGCTTCGCCAGGCGCTCCTGCAGCTTCTCGCGGTCCCAGTCGGAGTCCGTGGCCTCGATCTCGGCCTTGATCTGGTTGACGCGGCCGAGGACCTCCTCGTGGCTGCCGGAGCCGTCGACGATGGTGGTGTCGTCCTTGGAGATCGTGACGCGGCGGGCGGAGCCCAGGACGTCCAGACCGGCCTGGTCGAGCTTGAGGCCGACCTCCTCGGCGATGACGGTGGCACCGGTGAGGGTGGCCATGTCCTGCAGCATCGCCTTGCGACGGTCACCGAAGCCGGGGGCCTTGACGGCGACCGCGTTGAAGGTGCCGCGGATCTTGTTGACGACGAGGGTGGAGAGCGCCTCGCCCTCGACGTCCTCGGCGATGATCAGCAGCGGCTTGGAGCCACCCGCCTGGATGACCTTCTCCAGCAGCGGCAGGAGGTCCTGGATAGAGGAGATCTTGCCCTGGTTGATCAGGATGTAGGGGTCCTCCAGGACCGCCTCCATGCGCTCCTGGTCCGTGACGAAGTACGGCGACAGGTAGCCCTTGTCGAAGGCCATGCCCTCGGTGAACTCCAGCTCCAGGCCGAAGGCGTTGGACTCCTCGACGGTGATGACACCGTCCTTGCCGACCTTGTCCATCGCCTCGGCGATGAGCTCGCCGACCTGCTGGTCCTGCGCGGAGAGCGCGGCCACGGCGGCGATGTCGGACTTGTCCTCGATCGGACGGGCGGTCGCGAGGAGGTCCTCGGACACGGCCTTGACGGCGGCGTCGATGCCCTTCTTCAGGGCGGCCGGGGAGGCGCCGGCGGCGACGTTGCGCAGACCCTCGCGGACCAGCGCCTGCGCCAGCACGGTGGCGGTGGTGGTGCCGTCACCCGCGATGTCGTTGGTCTTGGTCGCCACCTCCTTCACGAGCTGGGCGCCCAGGTTCTCGTACGGGTCGTCCAGCTCGACCTCGCGGGCGATGGTGACACCGTCGTTGGTGATGGTGGGCGCACCGAACTTCTTGTCGATGACGACGTTGCGGCCCTTGGGGCCGATCGTCACCTTGACCGTGTCGGCAAGCTTGTTGACGCCGCGCTCGAGGGCGCGACGGGCGTCCTCGTCGAACTTCAGAATCTTCGGCATGGGAGCGGTTCAGTCCTCTCGTTGCGATCCTCGGCCGCTCACCGCGACCGCCACCGCCTAGAACGAACTACGCCCCCGGCCGCCCGGCATCAGCAGGGTGACCAGGGGCGCAGCTCACATCAAAACTGGAGAAGCGATTTACTTCTCGACGATCGCGAGCACGTCGCGAGCCGAGAGGACGAGGTACTCCTCGCCGCTGTACTTCACTTCGGTGCCGCCGTACTTGCTGTACAGCACGATGTCGCCGACGCTGACGTCCAGCGGGAGACGCTGGCCGTCCTCGAAGCGACCCGGGCCCACGGCGAGGACGACGCCCTCCTGGGGCTTCTCCTTCGCGGTGTCCGGGATGACCAGGCCGGAGGCCGTGGTCTGCTCGGCGTCGAGCGGCTGGACCACGATGCGGTCCTCAAGCGGCTTGATGGCAACCTTGGAGCTGGCGGTCGTCACGATCCGACCTCCCCCTTCGGAGATCCGGGGTTAACTGTCTGAGGTGGCGACCAGGTCGATCCGTCGTCGCGGGTGCCGGACCTGCCTGTCGCTGTGTTGGCACTCACCGGGGGCGAGTGCCAGGTGCGACACTATTCCGGTGATTAGCACTCGGTCAAGCGGAGTGCCAATTCTCGCCGAGGGTGGCGTCATCCGGCCCCGGGCGGGATCCGCCCGAACTCCCCTCCCCCGTCAGGCGGGACCGCGTTGCCCCTGGGCCGGGGGTGGGCCGGCCGCCGGGGCGCCTTCGCCCCGCGGCGACACCCCCGGAAGGGGAAACGGCCCGATATGTGACGCTGGAAGCAATGCGCATCCTCGTGGTCGAAGACGAAGAAGGCCTCGCCGACTCCCTGCGGCGCGGCCTGTCCGCGGACGGGCACGCCGTCGAGGTCGCCCACGACGGCCACCGCGGCCTGGACCTCGCCCTGGCCGGCGGCCCGTACGACGTCGTCCTGCTCGACCTGATGCTCCCGGGCATCAGCGGCTACGAGATCTGCACCCGGATGCGCGCCCACGGCGACACCACCCCCGTCCTGATGCTCACCGCCCGCGACGGCGAGCACGACGAGGCCGAGGGGCTGGACTCCGGCGCCGACGACTACCTCACCAAGCCGTTCTCCTTCGTGGTCCTGGCCGCCCGCCTCCGCGCGCTCGTCCGCCGCTCCGCCGCCCCCGATCGCGGGACACTCCAGGCCGGCGACCTCGTCCTCGACCCGTCCGGCCGCCGCTGCCGCCGCGGCGCCCACGACATCGAGCTGACCGCCCGCGAGCTCGGCGTGCTCGCCTGCCTGATGGAGCAGCCCGGCCGGGCCGTCGCCAAGCAGGACATCCTCGACGAGGTCTGGGACACCCCCCACGGCATCGACCCGAACATCGTCGAGGTGTACGTCTCCTCGCTGCGCAAGAAGATCGACGCCCCCTTCGGCCGCCGCTCGATCCGCACCGTGCACGGCACCGGCTACCGGATGGCCCCCGACGGTGGCTAGCACCGTCCGGGCGCGTACGGCGATGGCCGCCGCCCTCGCGATGGCCGCCGTCCTGGCCACCGGCGGGCTGTGGCTCTTCACCCTGCTGCGGGCCAATCTCCTGGACAACACCACCGGCCGCACCGAGCTCGCCGCCCGCAAGGTCGCCGCCCAGTTCGACGGCCGCACCCCACCGCCCGGCGGCCGGCTGCCCGCGCCCGAGAACGGCGTGGACCTGGTCCTCGTACGGGACGCGCAGGGGCGGACCCTGGCGAGCAGCCGGGACCCCGAGGACGCGCCGGACCTCGCCGGGCTGCGTCCCGGGCCCGACGGCGACGCCCGTTCGGCCGTGCTCCCGCCCGCGCGCCCCGGCGCGGAACGGCGCGTGGCGGTCGCGGTCGAGGTCCCCGGCCCGCCGGGGGCGCACGCCCCGCAGGCCACGCAGACCGTGTACGCCTTGACCGTGCTCGGCGACGTCGACGACGCGACCCGGGCGGTCGCGATCGGGCTGTCGGCCGGAGCGCCCCCGCTGATCGGCTTCGCCGCGGCCCTGGCCTGGTGGGTGACGGGACACGCGCTGCGGCCGGTGACCGCGATCCGGAACGGGCTGGCGGCCGTCACCGCGAGCGAGCTGGACCGGCGGGTCCCGGATCCGGGCGGCGCGGACGAGATCGCGCAGCTGGCCCGGACCGTCAACGACACCCTGGACCGGCTGGAGCGCTCCGACGCCCGGCAGCGGCAGTTCACCGCGGACGCCTCGCACGAGCTGCGCAACCCGCTGGCCGCCGTCCGCTCCCGGCTGGAGGTGGCGCTGGCCATGGACCGCCCCGACCGGGAGTCGGTCGAGGCCGCGCTGGCCGACACCGAACGGCTCCAGCGGATCGCGGCGGACCTGCTCCTGCTGGCCCGGCTGGACGGCGGGCCGGAGCCGCGGGCCGAGCCGGTGGACCTGGCCCTGCTGGCCGCGGAGGACGTGGCGCGCCGGGGCGGCTCCCGGGTCGCGCTACGGCTGGACGCGCGGGCGCCCGTACCGGCGGCCGGGGACCCGGCCCGGCTGGAGCGGGCGCTGGCCAACCTCGTGGACAACGCCCTGCGGTACGCCCGCGAGGAGGTCGTGGTGCGGGCCGGCGCGGCGGACGGCTGGGCGCTGCTGGAGGTCGCGGACGACGGCCCGGGCATCCCGGAAGCGGACCGGGACCGGGTCTTCGAGCGCTTCGTACGGCTGGACGCGGACCGGGGCCGGGCCAGCGGCGGGACGGGGCTGGGCCTGGCCATCACCCGGGAGATCGCGCGGGCGCACGGGGGCGACGTACGCGTGCTGCCGGCGCCCGGCGGGGGCGCGCGGCTGGTGCTGCGCATCCCGTCGCGGTGACCTCGGGGGCGCCCGTGGCGGTGACCTCGCGGGATCCCGTGGCGACGGCCTCCTCAGGATTCCTTCAGCGCGTCTCCCCCACCATCGACAGGCATGAGCACGCACCGGAGGAAGACGACGACCGCCCGGCGCCGCCGCCCGCGCCGGCTCGGCCGCACCCTGCTGGTCACGGGCTGCGCGCTGGCGGTCATGGCGGGCGGCGGCGCCTGGTACCTGTACCGGGACCTGGCCTCCAGCATCGGTAGCTCCAAGGCCCTGGAGGGCGCCGAGAAGTCGAAGTTCGGGGACGTGAACATCCTGCTCATGGGGCTGGACAGCCGTAAGGACCAGAACGGCGAGGACCTGCCCGACGACGTCCTGGACAAGCTGCACGCGGGCAGCTCGGACATCGGCGGCTACAACGCGAACACCCTGATCCTGCTGCACGTGCCCGGCGACGGCAGCCAGGCGAAGGCCTTCTCGGTGCCGCGCGACGACTTCGTCCAGATATTCCCCCAGCTACCGCTGGGGGGACCCCCAGGCGGCCGCGGCAAGGACAAGATCAAGAAGGCGTACGGGCTGGCGAAGGAGAAGAGGCAGGAACAGCTCGTCGCGCAAGGGGTCAAGGACCGCCGCCAGCTGGAGCGGGACGGCCGGGAGGCCGGGCGCAAGGCGCAGATCGATACGGTGCGGAACTTCCTGGGGGTCCCGATCGATCACTTCGCCGAGCTGAACCTGGCCGGTTTCTACCACCTCGCCGACGCGCTGGGCGGCGTACCGGTGTGCCTGAACCACGCGGTGAAGGACAAGTACTCGGGCGCCGACTTCCCGGCGGGCCCGCAGACCCTCAACGGGCAGCAGTCGCTCGCCTTCGTACGCCAGCGGCACGGCCTGGACATGGGGGACCTGGACCGGACGAAGCGGCAGCAGGCCTTCCTCGCGGGCGCCACGAAGAAGCTGAACTCTGCCGGGACCTTCACCGACCCGACGAAGCTGATCAAGCTGATCGACGCCGCGAAGCAGGACGTGGTGACGGACGAGGGATGGGACCTGCTGTCGTTCGTACGGCAGGCGAAAAACCTGTCCGGCGGCAAAGTGCACTTCACGACACTCCCCATCGAGGGGTTCGGAAGGAACCATGGGGAGGACATCAACGTCGTAGATGATATGAAGATAAAGCGCCTCATTGCCGAGCAGATCGGGCCCAAGGCCACCGAGAGCCCGAACGCACCGGGCGCCCCTTCCGCCTCACCGGGTACGCCAGGCTCTCCCGCCTCGCGCGAGGCCGCCCCACCTCCGTCGTCCTCATCCTCGTCCTCGCCCGCCCCCACGGACGGTGGCGGCATCCCGTGCGTGGACTGAAACCCCTGACGGCGGCCGGCGCCCGCCGCCGCACCGAGGCGCTGCTCCTCGTCTTCGTCGTCGCCATCGCCGTCTTCGGCCACACCTGCGCCGGCCTCGCCATGAACGGCGAGCTGCCGCCCAACCTCACCGGCTTCACGATCAGCCTGTCGCTGCTCTCGCTGGTGGGGCACCTGGGCATCCGTCGCTTCGCGGCCTACGCGGATCCGCTGATCTTCCCGCTCGCCATGCTGCTGACCGGGCTCGGACTGGTGCTGATCCACCGGCTCGACCAGGGGTACATCGAGCGGTACAACTCGGACGCGAACGCACCCGGCCAGCTGATGTGGACGGTGGTCGGGGTCGCCGCCTGCATCCTGGTGGTGGCACTGCTGCGCGACCACCGGCTGCTGCAACGCTTCATCTACATCACGATGGCCGTCGCGCTGGTGCTGCTGATCGCGCCGGCGTTCTTCGGCGCGGACACGTACGGCGCCAAGCGCTGGATCATCCTCTTCGGGTTCTCGCTGCAGCCCGGCGAGTTCGTGAAGATCATGATCGCGATCTTCTTCGCGGGGTACCTGGTCATCCACCGGGACTCACTGGCCCTGACGGGCCGCAAGTTCCTCGGCATGCGGCTGCCCCCGATGCGTCAGCTCGGTCCGATCATCACGGTGTGGATCGTCTCGATGCTGGTCCTGGTCTTCGAGCGCGACCTCGGCACCTCGCTGATCTTCTTCGGCGTCTTCGTGGTGATGCTCTACGTGGCCACCGAGCGCACCAGCTGGATCGTGTGCGGCCTGTTCATGGCGGCGGTGGGCGCCTTCGCGGTGGGCTCGACCGAACCGCACGTCAAGGCGCGCGTGGCGGCGTGGCTGGAGCCCCTGTCCTACTACTGGGAGAACCGGCCGGCGGGGGTCACGTCGGACCAGTCGGCGCAGGCCCTGTTCAGCTTCGGCACGGGCGGCATGTCCGGGACGGGGCTGGGGATGGGCCACCCCGAGCTGATCAAGTTCGCGGGCCGCAGCGACTTCATCCTCACGACGGTGGGCGAGGAACTGGGCCTGGCCGGGGTCATGGCCGTCCTCATCCTCTACGCACTCCTCGTGCAGCGGGGCCTGCGCATGGCACTCGGCGCCCGCGACCCCTTCGGCAAACTCCTGGCGGTCGGCCTGGCCTCGGCGCTGGCCCTCCAGGTCTTCGTGGTCGCGGGCGGCGTCACGGGCCTCATCCCCCTCACGGGCAAGGCCCTCCCCTTCCTGGCCAAGGGCGGCTCGTCCCTCCTGGCCAACTGGATCATGATCGCCCTCCTCCTCCGCATCAGCGACAGCGCGGAACGCCAACGCGAGGCGGACGCCCGGGGCCCGGCGGAAACGACGATCACGCCGGTGGTGGGGTAGGGGTAGGGGGCTTCGCCTTGCCTCCCGGAGTCCGTCCGTCTGCCTGCGTCGGATGTGCGTCATCGGTGAGTCGTGGCCGACTCTGCGGGCCAGAATGGGCTGCGAACTCTCATCGCACCCTGAGCGGCTTGCGCCCATCGTGGCTTCGTACCAACACTCCGCCCGGCAACTCCCATGCCCCGTTGTCCGCGCGACGGATCGCCGGCAATCGGCCGTCGTTACGCACCACCAGACCAGCCGCCGATACCTAGCTACGCCGCCTGGATGAGTCATCCCCTGCTTCTCAGCCGTGTCGGACCCTTTCGCGAACCCACGGGGCGTTGGCTAACGTGTCTACCACCCTAGGGAGAACTGGAGGTCGATCATGCCCGAGACGGCGCGACAGATCGCCGACGACTTGCGGGCACGGATCGACTCCGGCGAGTTCGGTCCCGGTGCCCGGCTGCCCGGCGAGCCCGCCTTGGTCAAGCAGTACGGGGTAGCCAAGATGACCGCGGCCAGTGCCTTGAAGCTCCTCATCGGCGAAGGTGCCGCGTACTCCCGCCCCGGCTCTGGGACGTACGTTCGTGACTTCAAGCCGATCCGTCGGGTGGCCACCAAGCGCCTGGCCCAGTCGCAGTGGTCGTCCGGGGACTCCATCTGGTCGGCCGACGTGAGCGGCCGACCCATGGACGTCGTGGACGTCGAGGTGTACGAGTCCGTCGCACCGCGCTGGGTGGCCCGCGCCCTCGTCCTGGACGAGGCCGCAGCTGTACTCGTTCGCAGCCGCCGTTACACCGTAGACGGCTCAACGGTGCAGAAGGCCACCTCTTACCTCCCCGCCGACCTGGTCCGGGACACCCCGATCACCGAGCCCAACCCAGGCCCCGGCGGGGTCTACGCCCGCCTCACCGAGATCGGGTGCGGACCCGTGGACTTCGTGGAGGAACTGCGCGCCCGAATGCCCAGCGTCGAGGAGTCCGAGACTCTCGACCTGCTGCCGGGAACTCCGGTCGTGGAGATCTACCGGAGGGCACTCACCGCAGACGGCAGGCCGGTGGAGGTCAACCACATGCTCCTGGACGCTGGTTCCTACGTGATGCAGTACAACTTCCCAAGCTAGGCAGCCCATCAGTACAAAGGCCCACTCCGGTGGGCCTTTTTCATTGCGCCGGAGCCGTCGACCAAGTGGTAGCAGACCAAAGGGCATTGACCTCCCTAGGGATGCACGCTTCAATCTTCCCTAGGGAGGTTGAAGCCTTCCTTGCCCCCCTCTTCGAGGAGAGATGCGCATGCGTCAGATTCCCGTCGACACGTCGGCCGCCCGCGAGGTCCTCAGCATCGACATCGCCGACACTCCCTCGGTGAGGGTGGCCGCTTTGGTCGAACCCAGCGCAGACCTGCTCGACCGCGCACACGTCGGATGGGAGCACTTCCTCAGCACCCAGGAGGAGTCCTCTGATGACTGACGCGTGCGAGTACGTCCCGCATCGCCTTCTGCGGCGATCCGTACGCGATCTCGCCTCCGGTCAGGAGGGGGTGCTAATGGCCGTCATCAAGGAGGACGTATCAGACAGCGCCGCCTACGAACGCTGGATGGAACTGGCCTACATCCGCGGCGGGAACGGCATCGAGTGGTCGACCGCCGTCAGCAACGTCGAGCCGACCGCCGACTAACTGGCACCGACGCGAAAACGGGCCGCGGACGCGTCCTCGGATAGGGCCCCACCGAGACTGGCGGGGCCGTGCGTCTTGATCTAGTCGCCGGTCGTGCCGTCGAGCATCTCGCGCAGGATGTCCAGATGGCCGTTGTGGCGGGCGGTCTCCTCGGTGAGGTGGAGGAGGATCCAGCGCAGGTCGACGTGGAGGCCGTTGCGGATGGGTCGCTGGGCCTGCTTGTCCAGGTCGTTCCCGGCGACCAGTTCTCGGTAGCGGGCGCTCTGTTCGGCGTATTCGTCGAGCAACTGCGTGAGCGGGAACTCGACGGCGATACGCATCTCGCGGTCCGGGTCCTCATCCGTCATGGGGGCCCGGTCTTCCTCGCCGAGGAAGACCACTTGGAACCAGTAGTACTCGACCCAGCGGAGGTGGTTGATCACTCCGCTCATGGTCATCAGCGGTGAGCCCGGCAGGAGCGCCTTGCGTGCGTTCTCCGCAGAGACGCCCTCGCACTTGGCGCGGGCGGTGTCACGTGCGTAGTCGAGAAACGTGGTGAGCTGGGTGCGCTCGTCCCACGCGGGCGGCGTGTCGTCGATTCTGGTCATCGTGCGAAGCGTCCCCGATCACCGCGACCGATGTCGAGGCATTTATCGACGGGTCCAACCTGCTCCACCCGGTCCCTCGTCCGGCGGGTCGCCACAGCGATTCAGCGCCGGTGGGCCGCCCGGCCGTGATCCGCCGGGCAGGCCCCAAGCCCCCGCCCTACAGATAGTCCTCCAGCCGCCCTATCCGGTAGCCCTGCTCCTGTATCCGCTGGAGCATGCGGGTCGTCATCTGGGTTTCCGTCGAGCCCTTGAGTTCGGAGGGGCCGCGGAAGTGGGCCAGGATGATGTCGCCCGGTTTGAGGGCGGAGCCCTCGGCGTACTGGAAGTTGTTGATCTGCATCGAGACCCGCCACAGGACCAGGGACGAGACCCCGCACTCCGAGGCGGCCCGGAGGGTGTCGTCGTTGTAGTTGCCGAAGGGCGGGCGGAAGAGGGGTGGGCGCTTGCCGAAGCGCTTCTCCAGGCGGTCCTGCTGGTCGCATATCTCCTTCTTCTGCGCCGTGAACGGCAGCGTCCGGAGGTTCGGGTGCGTCAGCGTGTGGTTGTTTATCGTGCTCGACGAGCCGTTGTCGCGGAGCTTCTCGAAGTGGCCGTAGTCCGACGAAGCCACGTTGTCCGTCAGGAACATGCTGATCGGCAGCTTCAGGTCGGCTGCCATCTTCAGGAACTCGGGGTCCTTCTCGGCGCCGTCGTCGAAGGTCAGGAAGACGACCTTCTCCCCGGCCGGGACTGGTATTCGGTCGATGACCGGGACCTTGCCCGGGCCGGCCTTCGGGATCTGCGGCTTCTGGGCGGGCTTCGGCGCGTACGCGACGGGGGCCGTCAGGCCCCACTTCTTGTACGCCTCGTCCGACGCGTTCCCCACTGAGGGAGAGGGAGAGGGAGTGGGCGACGGCTTCGCCGACCCCTCCTCGGTCCCGGCCCCCTGCGTCGTCTTGCGCCCCAGCCTCTCGATGGGGTCCACGCTGTCCCCACACCCCGTCAGGGACAGCGCGAGCGCGCCGGCCGCCAGCGTTCCGGCTACGAACCGGCGCGCGTGCTTCACAGATAGTCCTCCAAGCGAGCCACGGCATACCCCTTGTCCGTGACGGTCTTCATGACATGACGGATCATGTCAGGCATCGTGCCCTTCCAGTCTTCCTTGCCCCGGAAGTGCGTGAGGATGATGTCACCGGGGTGCAGATCGCGGTCCCATTCGCGGTAGTCCATCCGGTTTGTGAACGCCTCCGCGTTCCACAGCGGTACCGCCTTGATCCCGCAGGACTTCGCCGCCTTCAGGGTGTCCTGGTTGTAGTTGCCGTACGGCGGCCGGAAGAGGGTCGGGCGCTTGCCGAACTGCTTCTGGATCGTGTCCTGCTGACCGCAGATCTCCTCGCGCTGCTTCTCGTACGAGAGCGCCGGCATGTAGCGGTGGTTGAGCGTGTGGTTGTTCAGGGTGACGCCCGCGGCCTGCATCTCCTTGAAGTACGGGTAGTTGTCCCGCACCAGGTAGTCGCTGAGGAAGGCCGTGTACGGGATCTGCAGCTCCCGCATCATCTTCAGGAACTCGGGGTCCTTCTCCGCTCCGTCGTCGATCGTCAGGAAGACGACCTTCTCCTCCGTCGGGATGGTGGTGAAGACCGGCGGGTACTCCTCCTGGTCCTCGACCTCGAAGCCGTCCCGGGTGGTGATCTCGGGCTTCGCCTTCGGTGCGGCCGGGGCGGTCAGCGGCACCTTGCGCAGGCCCCACTTCTTCGCCGCGACGACGCGCGCCTGCTGGGCCGCCTTCGCCTTCTCGGCGGCGCTGAGGGCGCCCGCCGCGGCCGCCCCGGCGCCCTTGGCCGCCTTCTCCTTCTCGGCCTTGTCCGGTGCCCCGGACCCCGCGGAGCAGGCCGTGCCGAGGGCGGCTACCAGCAGGGCGGCCACGGCCACCCCGAACCGGCCGCGCGGACCCGCCGCGTACCGGTGACCCAGTTGCGTCTTATCTTCCTTTTGTCGTACTAGCTGCATAGCTGCGCATCCTGGCACCCGGCACACGGGCTTCCCGGAAGACACCGCGAGCGGAGTTCCACCTTCCTTCGACTGGCCCACAGCGATCGGCCTTCCGTTCCGTCGCCGACAATGGATCCGTGACCCCCGAAGACTTCGCCGCCCTCCTCACCCCCGAGGGGCACGCCCTCCTCGACTCGCTCCGCGACTACGACCCCGCCCAGGAGCTGGCCGTCGCCACCCGGCTGCGCCGCGAGCACCCCGCCGGGCTGGTCTCCGCCGCGCTCGGGCAGGCCCGGCTGCGGCAGCGCGCGGTGGCGAAGTTCGGGGCGGAGGACGCGTTCCGGATGTACTTCACGCCGGGCGGCGGGGAGATGGCCACGCGCGCGTCCGTGGCCTCGTACCGGGCCGGGCGCCTCGCCGACCTGGGCGTACGGTCGCTCGCGGACCTGTGCTGCGGCATCGGCGGGGACGCCATCGCGCTGGCGCGGCTCAGCATCCGGGTGCTCGCGGTCGACCACGACCCGCTGACCGTCGCCGTCGCGCGGGCCAACGCCGAGGCGCTGGGGCTGGCGGACCTGATCGAGGTGCGGGAGGCGGACGTGACGGAGGTGGACGTCTCCGGCTACGACGCCGTCTTCATCGACCCGGCCCGGCGCGGCGGGCGCGGCCGGATCTTCGACCCCGAGTCCTACTCGCCGCCGCTGTCGTGGGCCGTGGAGACGGCCCGTACGGCGAAGTACGCCGCCATCAAGATCGCGCCCGGGATCCCGCACGAGGCGGTGCCGGAAGAGGCCGAGGCCGAGTGGATCTCCGACCAGGGGGACGTGAAGGAGGCGGTGCTCTGGTTCGGGACCGCGCCCGGGACCGTGCGCGCCACGCTGCTGCCCGGGCCGCGGGCCCTGCACACGGCCGATCCGCTGCCCGATCCCGAGGCGGGGCCGGTCGGCCGCTGGCTGTATGAGCCCGACGGCGCCGTGATCCGGGCGCACCTCGTCGCGGAGGTCGCCGAAGGGCTGGACGGGCGGCTGATCGACCCGACGATCGCCTACATCACCGCTGATGAGCTGCGCGAGACGCCGTACGCGACGGCGTACGAGATCACCGATGTGCTGCCGTTCGGCCTGAAGAAGCTGAAGGCGCTGCTGCGGGAGCGGGGGGTGGGGGTGCTGACCGTGAAGAAGCGGGGGTCGGCGATCGAGCCGGAGGAACTCCGCAGGAAGGTGAAGCCGGTGGGGCTGAATTCGGCGACGGTGTTTCTGACGCGGGTGGCGGGGGCGCCGTCGATGTTGATCGGGGCGCCGGCCGTGCCGACCGCGGCTGCGCCGCGCTGATCCCGCCCTTCGCCTGCCGCGCCGCCGCGCAAGCGGCCCCGGGCTGCGCCCGGGCTCCCCTGGGCTCCACCCCAGACCCCGCGCCTCAAACGCCGGCGGGGCTGGATTTTGCCGCGCCCAGTACCCGGGTGCGGGTACAGGATTCGGGGCTCCGCCCCGCACCCCGCGCCTCAAACGCCCGCCGGGCTGGAATCTGCCGCGCCGCGCACGCGGGCGGGTACAGGGTTCGGCTCAGTGCCGTCGGGCCCCGCTGAAGGCTCGGAGGGCCCAGCGGTAGTGGGCGGTGGCTTTGGCTGCGCCCAGGAGGGCGGTGATCCAGAGGATCATGCCGATGCCCATGACGTACGTGATCAAGCCGTACGCACCCTTGCCCGGACGGACGGTCGCGGCGGTGCCGAAGGTGACCCACAGGCCGAGGGCGCCCAGGACGAAGGAGGACAGGAGCCAGGTCAGGCTTCGGCCCGGCGCGCGTAGCCGGGAGTCAGTCGCCGGATCCCGGTCCGCCTCCGCCCACGCGGACAGCAGTCGCCGCACCTCGCGGTCCCGCCGGGCGCCCCAGACGAACCAGAACCCGGTCGGGATCAGCACCCCCGCCCCGAGGACGGCGTAGACGGGGACGAAGACGGCGGAGAGGCCGTCGTCCGACTCGTGGGCCATCACGGCCATGCCGACGAAGGTCCAGCCGAGGGCGAAGACCGCCGAGACGGTCCAGAGGAGCAGCAGCCGTCCGAGGCCCAGGCTGCGCTTGACCAGGTCGCGCAGGAAGAGCGCGCGGTCGGCCCGCAGGACGGTCTCGTCCATCCAGGCGCGCATGTGCGCGGGGGGCGGCGGAGGGGGCAGGTCACGGTGGGACGCGGGCATGGGCATGACCATAACCGCATCCCCCGCCCGGTCAGGCCCCGGTGACCTCGACCGACTCGAACCGCCAGCGGTGCACCGCCCGGGTGATCAAGTCAGGGGCGGGCTCCGGCAGTTCGGGGAGGTCCGCCGAGATCCCCTCGGCCGTCTCCCACCACGTGATCACGAGCACCCGGTCCTGCGGGGCCCGGAGCACCTCGCGGCGCACCGGCTCCCGGGCGAGGATCTGGGCGCGCGCCCACTCCAGCAGTTCGTTGCCCCGGCCCGCGACGGCCCGGGCCTCCCACATGAGTGCGATCACGAGTAGAGGTTGTCCTTGCTCAGTTCGTGTACGTGATCGTGGGAGTGGGAGTGACCGTGAGCGTGGGACGTACCCGGAACGTGCGGGTCCGTCACCGGCAGCGAGGAGTCCGCCGAGAGGTCCCAGTCCGAGGCCGCCCGGTTCCGCTTGACCATCTCCGCGCCCAGCGCCGCCACCATCGCGCCGTTGTCGGTGCACAGCTTGGGCCGCGGCACGCGCAGGATGATCCCCGCGTCGTCGCACCGCTCCTGCGCCAGCGAGCGGAGCCGGGAATTGGCCGCCACACCGCCGCCGATCATCAGGTGGTCGACGCCCTCGTCCTTGCACGCCCGGATCGCCTTGCGGGTGAGGACGTCCACCACCGCCTCCTGGAAGGAGGCCGCCACGTCGCGTACCGGAACCTCCTCGCCCGCCTTCCGCTTCGCCTCGATCCAGCGGGCGACCGCCGTCTTGAGGCCGGAGAAGGAGAAGTCGTACGCCGCGTCGCGCGGCCCCGTCAGCCCGCGCGGGAAGTTGATCGCCTTCGGGTCGCCCTCGCGCGCGAGCCGGTCGATGACCGGGCCGCCGGGGAAGCCCAGTTGCAGCACGCGCGCGATCTTGTCGAAGGCCTCGCCCGCCGCGTCGTCGATGGTCGCGCCGAGCGGGCGGACGTCGCTGGTGATGTCCGGGGCGAGGAGCAGCGAGGAGTGGCCGCCGGAGACCAGCAGGGCCATCGTCGGCTCGGGCAGCGGGCCGTGTTCCAGCTGGTCCACGCAGATGTGCGAGGCCAGGTGGTTCACCCCGTACAGCGGCTTGCCGAGCGCGTACGCGTACGCCTTGGCGGCCGAGACGCCCACGAGCAGTGCCCCCGCCAGGCCGGGGCCGGCCGTGACCGCGATGCCGTCGAGGTCGCGGGCGCTGACGCCGGCCTCCTTCAGGGCGCGCTCGATGGTGGGGACCATCGCCTCCAGGTGGGCCCGCGAGGCGACCTCGGGCACGACCCCGCCGAAGCGGGCGTGCTCGTCGACGCTCGACGCGACCGCGTCCGCGAGGAGCGTGGTGCCCCGGACGATGCCGACGCCGGTCTCGTCGCAGGAGGTCTCGATGCCGAGGACGAGAGGTTCGTCAGCCATTGCTCTCACTGCTCTCACTGCTCTCAGGGTTATCGGTGTTCTCAGGGGTCATGGTCAGCCGCATCACGAGCGCGTCCACGTTGCCGGGCTGGTAGTAGCCCCGCCGGAAGCCGATGGGCTCGAAGCCGAAGCGCTCGTAGAGCTTCTGGGCGCGGGCGTTGTCCACCCGTACCTCCAGCAGCACCTCGGCGCACTCGAACGCGGTGGCGGCACGCAGCAGTTCGGTCAGGAGCCGGGCGCCGAGCCCGGTCCCCCACTGGTCGCGGGCCGCCGCGATGGTCTGTACGTCGGCCAGGTCCCCGGCGGCGGCGAGGCCGGCGTAGCCCACCAGTCGGCCGGTCCCCGGGGCCTCGGCGACGACGTACCGGCGCGTGGCCTGCGGGCCGCGGGCGTGGGCGAGCTCGGACCAGAACATGCCGGCGGACCAGGCGTCCTCGGGGAACAGCTCGTGCTCCAGTTCCAGCACGGGTGCGATATCCCACCAGCGCATCTCGCGCAGCACGACATCAGGGGCGGGCGTCACTGCGGGGTGACCACCTTGTAGTTCTTGGGCACCTGCGCGTCGGGGCGGCGCAGGTAGAGCGGGGTCGGAGGCAGGCCCCCGCTGTTTTCAAACGCCGCCCCGGCGGCCAGTCGTTCCGCGGCCAGGGAGGCCAGGGCCGCGGCGGACTGGTGCTCAGGGCCCCGCGCGTCCGGGAAGACCTCCGGGTACAGCAGCGCGCCCTGGCCCACCGCGGGGACTCCCGCGACCTGCTCGGCGATGTCGGCCGGGCGGTCCACGGCGGGCTCGCCGACGCGTGTGCGCGGGTCCTCGTAGCGCGCCCAGTAGACCTCCTTGCGCCGCGCGTCGGTGGCGACGGTGAAGGGGCCCTCGATCCCGGCGGCCCCGGCGGCGTAGGCGAGTCCGTCGAGGGTGCACAGGCCGTGCACGGGAACGCCCAGCACGGCGGCGAAGGTGGAGGCCGTGACGAGGCCGACGCGCAGCCCGGTGTAGGGGCCGGGGCCGACGCCGACGACGATGCCGGTGACGGCTTCGAGCTTCACCCCGGCCTCGGCGAGCACCTGGTCCACGGAGGGCAGGAGCAGCTCCCCGTGGCGGCGGGCGTCGACCTGGTTCGACTCGGCGAGGACGTTCTCGCCGTCGTGCAGGGCGACGGTGACGGCGGGCGTGGCGGTATCTACAGCGAGCAAGAGCACGCGAACAGCCTACGACTCCTTGAACCCGGGCCCTTGCGGCCGGGCACGGAGCGGGTCGGCTGCTACCTTTCGATCAGGTAATCCAGGCGGCGCGGAGAGGTGGAGCAAGGTGGCACGCAGCAGCTCGGGAATCGTGGCCGGGCTCACCGCCGCGGCGATCGCCGCCGTCGGCTTCCTCGGCTACCAGGCATCCGCGACGGCTCCCGCCCGCCCCCCGAAGGCGGCCCCGCAGGCCCCGGCCCCCGCTCCGAGCCAGTCCGCCGCCAAGCAGGACCCGTCGAAGCCGGTGCCCGTCCCGGAGGGCTCCGGCACCGGGGTGCGCGTCGTGTACTCGGTGGGCCAGAAGCGGGTCTGGCTGGTGGGCGACCCCGCGGCCGGCCAGCAGCCGAAGTCCTTCACGGTGATGCCGAGCACGGTGCACCCGCAGGCCGGCAGCTACGTGGTCGGCTCCCGCTCGGGTGCGGTCACCGGTTCGGACGGGGTGCCGATCGAGCACGTCGTACGGTTCGCCAACACGGACGGCGTGGCGATCGGCTTCAGCGCCCGCGCGGACGGCGCGACGCCGGAGCCCGACCCGAACAAGAAGACCGGCGGCATCCGCATGACGAAGGCCGACGGAGACGCGATGTGGGCCTTCGCGACGATCAACTCCAAGGTCGTCGTCGTTCCCTGACGCCAGTCGGAACTTTCACCCGTACGGGCTACTCAGGCCGCTTCGGAACCCGCTTCCGGAGCGGCCTCTTCGCCGACCGCGCCCGCGGCGCCCTCCGGCTCGCCGCCCTCCGGCGCGTCCGGTGCGTGGTGCCGCGCGGGCGGAGTCGATACGGCGGTGGCGGCCACGCCCGCGGCGAGCAGCGCCCGCATGGACACACCGGACGGACGGGGGTCGCGCGGTGCTCCCGCTGGTGCCGACATGGCTGCCTCCTGGGCCCCGGAACGCCGAACTTAGGCATACCTAAGAAACTCTCGGTACCATGGGACCACGCCCGCGACCACGGGCGCAATATCTTGCCGACGAGTTGTCGGTACGTTTACTCCGAGCGCGCGACCGCGAGCGCGTCCAGCCCGGCCCCGTCGGCCCAGCGCGCCCCGATCCCGCGGACCGAGACCTCCCGTACGTCGTCCAGGACCTCCTCGTGGCCGACCGCCCGCGCGATCACCACGTGCAGCCGGTCCTCGGAGAGCTCCTCCACCTTGCCGTCGCCCCACTCCACGACGACCACGGACTCGGGCAGCGAGACGTCGAGGTCCAGGTCCTCCATCTCGTCCAGCCCGCCGCCCAGCCGGTACGCGTCCACGTGCACCAGCGGCGGCCCGTCGCCCAGGGACGGGTGCACCCGGGCGATCACGAAGGTCGGCGAGGTCACGGCCCCGCGCACGTTCAGGCCCTCGCCGAGGCCGCGGGTCAGCGTGGTCTTGCCCGCGCCCAGCTCGCCGGTGAGCAGCACCAGGTCACCGGGGCGCAGCAGGCGGGCGATGCCGCGGCCCAGCTCCTGCATCGCGTCCGGGGAGTCGACGGTGACCCGGGTCTCGACCGCGCCCTCAGGCGCCGGTGCCGGTGTCGCGGCTGGCGCCGCCGCCTGCACTTCTGCCGGTTCCGGTGCCTGGCTGCGCTGCGCTTCGAGCGGTGCTTCTTCCATGTCCGCCAACGTTAGTCGGTGCGGCGCCCGGCACCGCCCCGGTGCGCGCCAGCAGCTCGGTCAGCAGCCCCGTCACGGTCTCCGGGCGTTCCAGCATCATCAGGTGCCCGGTGGACTCCAGGACCACCAGCTCGGCGCCCGGCAGCTCCTCCTTGATGGCCACGCTGTGCCCGGGCGGGGTGATCATGTCCTTGTCCCCGGCGATGACGGTGACGGGGATGTCCGCGAAGCGCTGGAGCGCGGCGGTCTTGTCGTGGGTCTGGAAGACCGGGTAGAACTCGGCGACCACGTCGATCGGGGTGGCCTCGATCAGCCGCTCGGCGAAGCGCGCGACGCCCGGGTCCACGTCCCGGGATCCGAACGAGTACATCTTGATCATGCCGGCGAAGAGGTCGGCGGTGGCCCTGCGGCCCTTCTCCACCAGCTCGACCTGGGACCCGAGCGCCTTCAGCACACCCGGCAGGAGCTTGCGCACGGCTCCCACCCCGACGGAGGGAAGTCCGTACGTCACCTCGTCGAGGCGGCCACTGGAGGTGCCGACCAGGGCGACGCCGACGACGCGGTCGCGCACGGTCTCGGGGAACTGCTCGGCGAATCCCATGATGGTCATTCCGCCCATCGAGTGACCCACGAGGACGATCGGGCCCTCGGGGGCGGTCGCGTCGATGACGGCCTTCAGGTCGCGGCCGAGCTGGTCGATGGTCACCGGCTCGCCGTCCGCCTGGGCCAGGCCGCGGCCACTGCGGCCGTGGCTGCGCTGGTCCCAGTAGACCGCGCGGACCATGCCGCGCAGGGCGGCGCGCTGGAAGTGCCAGGAGTCCTGGCTCAGGCAGTAGCCGTGGCAGAGGACGACGGTGGCCGGGGGTGCGGGCTTGCGGCGCATGCGGCGCCGTTTGCCCTCCTCCGGCAGCTCGTCGACCTCGTAGTGGAGCAGCGTGCCGTCCTCGGCCCGGCAGGTCCCCTCGGAGCCGCGCAGGGACCCGTAGTCCCCGGCCGCGTCGAGGGCCAGGCGCGCCTTCCTGCGCATGCCGCGTCCGACGGTGATCCGTTCGACCGCGACACCGGCCGCCGCACCAGCGGCCATCACGCCGATGGCGGCGCCCGCCCAGCCGGCCTTGCGCCAGTTCTCGCTCACGCCGCTCACGCCGCCGCCCTCGCTCCGTGTCAGGCGCCCAGGTACACCCGGGGCACGCGCCCTCCGATACGGGTGACGATCTCATACGCGATGGTGTGTGCCGCTTGAGCCCAGTCCTCGGCGGTGGGCTCGCCGCGCTCCGCGTCCCCGAAGATGACGGCCTCGTCGCCGACGCGGGCCTGGTCACCGCCCAGGTCCACGACGAACTGGTCCATGGCCACGCGGCCGGCGACGTGCCGGACCGTGCCGCCGACGAGGACGGGGCCGCGGCCGGAGGCCTGCCGCGGGATGCCGTCGGCGTAGCCCGCCGGGACCAGCGCGAGGGTGGTCTCGCTGTCCGTGACGTAGTGGTGCCCGTAGCTCACGCCGTGCCCGGCCGGGACGGTCTTGACCAGCGCGAGGGAGGCCTTGAGCGTCATGGCGGGGCGCAGGCCGAGCTGGGCGGGGGTGCCGAGCTCGGGCGCGGGCGAGACCCCGTAGACGGCCAGGCCG
The DNA here is from genome assembly GCF_043201175.1 of Streptomyces sp. NPDC048337. Taxonomy (NCBI): domain Bacteria; kingdom Bacillati; phylum Actinomycetota; class Actinomycetes; order Kitasatosporales; family Streptomycetaceae; genus Streptomyces; species Streptomyces sp. NPDC048337. Next base: position 43,140 of record NZ_JBICYR010000027.1, on the reverse strand, counting down.
CAGCGGACCAGGTCGAAGTGGGACTCGGGGAGGGTGAGGGTGGCGGGCGAGTTGGCGATGTGCCGGACCTCGGGCTCGACGCCCTCCTTCTCGGCGTACGCGAGCATGTCGCGGAAGGCGGCGAGCTGGAGCTGGATGGAGGGGTGGCCGGGCTCGTCGGCGCAGGCGAAGTGCGACCAGACGCCGGTGACGTTGACGGTGCCCTCGGCCTGGGCGGCGACCGCGGCCCCGACGAGCTCGGCCCAGTCGGCGGGCTGGCAGCCGTTGCGGCCGAGGCCGGTGTCGGCCTTGAGTTGGATGCGGGCGGGGCGGCCGGTGGCGCGGGCGGCCTTCTTCACCTCGTCCAGGGCCCACATCCCGCTGACGGAGACGTCGAGGTCGGCCTCGACGGCCTCCCGCCAGGGCCCGCCGGGGGTCCACAGCCAGCACATGATCCGGCCCTCGACGCCGGCGGCGCGGAGCGCGAGAGCCTCGTCGGGCGTGGCGGTCCCGAGCCAGGTGGCACCGGCCTCCTGGGCGGCCTTGGCGCAGGCCAGGGCCCCGTGCCCGTAGGCGTCCGCCTTGACCACGGCCATCAACTCGGCGCGGGGGGCCCGCTCGCGCAACGCGCGCACGTTCGCCCGTACGGCGTCAAGATCGATCTCGGCGTACACGCGCGTCGGTGTCTCGTTCATTGCGCACAGTCTCTCAGAGTCCCCGGCGAACCCCCGGACGCAGCCCTTCCGCTGCGCGGGCCGCTCCCCGGTCCGGCGGTGCCCGTCCCCGCTGCGCGGAGCCCCTCCCCGCCCCGCCCTTCCTCCGTTCCCCGGGCTCCGCCCGGACCCGCGCCTCAAACTTCGGCGGGGCTGGAAGTGTCCCCGCGGCTCAGAGGTCCGCTGGGCGCACATCCAGGCCTACGCCGGCCAAATCCAGCCCCGCCGGCGTTTGAGGCGCGGGGTCTGGGGCGGAGCCCCAGCGGCGGCGCGGCACATGTCAGGCGTCGCGGGCGTCCCGCCAGGCGGATGGGAGGGCCTCGGCCACCTGGTGCGCCAGCAAAGGGCCTCCCACGCGGCGGGCCGCCAGGCCGTGGAGGTAGGCCGCCACCGCACCCGCGTCCGGGCCGGACAGGCCAGAGGCCAGGAGGGACCCGGCGAGGCCCGACAGGACGTCACCGCTGCCGGCCGTGGCCAGCCAGGGCGTCCCCGTCGGGTTCACCCGAACGGGACCCCCGCCGGAGGCGACCAGCGTCGTCGAGCCCTTCAGCAGCACCGACACCCCGTACCGCCGCGCGAGCGACCGCACCGCCGCCAGCCGCCCCGCCTCCACCGACTCCCGCGAGACCCCCCGCAGCGCCGCCGCCTCCCCCGCGTGCGGGGTCAGCAGGGTCGCGGCCGTCCGGGCCCGCAGCACCTCCGGGTCCAGCCCCCGCAGCCCGTCCGCGTCCACCAGTACCGGGACGTCCCGCGCGAGCAGCTCCGCGACCTCCCCGGCGCGCCCCTCCCCCAGCCCCGGCCCGACCACCCACGCCTGTACCCGCCCCGGCCCGATCAGCGTCTCCGGGTACCGGGCCAGCACCGCGTCCGCCGCCGGCCCCACGTACCGCACGGCGCCCGCCCCGCCCCGCAGCGCGCCGGCCACGGCCAGCACGGCCGCCCCCGGGTACTGCGCGGAGCCGGCGACGATCCCGACCACGCCCCGCCGGTACTTGTCGCTCGACGCCGTCGGCTCCGGCAGCAGCCCCGCCACATCGGCGTGCTGGAGCGCCTCCACCTCCGGCTCCGGGAGTTCGAGCCCGATGTCCACGAGCCGCACCACGCCCGCCCGCGAGGCCCCGGGGTCGATCAGCAGCCCGGGCTTGTACGCCCCGAAGGTCACCGTCACATCGGCCCGCACCGCCGGCCCCGCGACCTCGCCGCTGTCCGCGTCCACCCCGCTCGGCAGGTCCACCGCGACCACCGGCACCCCCGGCGGGATCCGCTCCACCAGCGCCGCGGCCGCCGGCCGCAGCCCGCCCCGGCCGCCGATCCCGAGCAGTCCGTCCAGTACGAGGTCCGCGCGCTGCGGGACGGCCTCCTCGACCCGTCCCCCGGCGGCCCGCAGCGCGGCGAGCCCGCCCGCGTGCATCCGCTCCGGATCCATCGGCACCGCCGTCACCCCGGCCCCGCGCCGCGCCAGCCGGGCGCCCGCGTACAGGGCGTCGCCGCCGTTGTCCCCGGGCCCCACGAGCAGCACGATCCGCGCCCCGTACACCCTCCGGAGCAGCCCCGCGCAGACGGCGGCCAGCCCGGCCGCGGCCCGCTGCATCAGGGCGCCCTCGGGCAGCCTCGCCATCAACTCCCGCTCGGCGGCCCGTACGGTCTCCACGCTGTAAGCAGTACGCATGCCACCACCCTGCCCCACGGCGGGCGTCATCCCTCGGCGATCACCACGGCGGACGCGACACCGGCGTCGTGGCTCAGCGAGATGTGCCAGGACTTCACGCCCAGCGCCAGGGCCCGCGCCTCGACCGTCCCCGACACCCGCAGCCGCGGCTGCCCGGAGTCCTCGACGTACACCTCGGCATCGGTCCACAGCAGCCCGCCGGGCGCGCCCAGCGCCTTGGCCAGGGCTTCCTTCGCCGCGAACCGGGCGGCGAGCGAGGCGGTTCCGCGCCGCTCGCCGCTCGGCAGGCTCAACTCGGCGTCGACGAACAGCCGCTGCGCCAGGTTCGGCGTGCGCTCCAGCGCGGCGCCGAACCGCTCGATCTCCGCGACGTCGATCCCCACGCCGATGATCACAACAACAACCCCAACTACTCCACGGTGACGGACTTTGCGAGGTTACGCGGCTGGTCCACCTCGTTCCCCCGCGCGGTCGCCAGTTCGCACGCGAACACCTGCAGCGGCACCGTCGCCACCAGCGGCTGGAGCAGCGTCGGCGTGGCCGGGATGCGGATCAGGTGGTCGGCGTACGGGACGACCGCCTCGTCGCCCTCCTCCGCGATCACGATGGTCCGCGCCCCGCGCGCCCGGATCTCCTGGATGTTCGACACGATCTTGTCGTGGAGCACCGAACGGCCGCGCGGCGACGGCACGACGACCACCACCGGCAGGTCCTCCTCGATCAGCGCGATCGGCCCGTGCTTGAGCTCGCCCGCCGCGAAACCCTCGGCGTGCATGTACGCCAGCTCCTTGAGCTTGAGCGCACCCTCCAGCGCCACCGGGTAGCCGACGTGCCGCCCAAGGAACAGCACGGTGTTCTTGTCGGCCAGCGACCGCGCCAGCGCCCGTACCGGCTCCATCGTCTCCAGTACGGTGTCCACCGCCGCGGCGATGTCCGACAACTCGCGGATCACCGCCTCGATCTCGTCGCCCCACTTGGTGCCCCGCACCTGCCCGAGGTACAGCGCGACCAGGTAGCAGGCCACCAGCTGCGTGAGGAAGGCCTTGGTCGAGGCGACGGCCACCTCCGGACCGGCGTGCGTGTACAGCACGGCATCCGATTCGCGCGGGATCGTCGACCCGTTCGTATTGCAGATGGCCAGTACCTTGGCGCCCTGCTCGCGCGCGTGCCGCAGCGCCATCAGGGTGTCCATGGTCTCGCCGGACTGCGAGATCGCGACCACCAGCGTCCGCTGGTCCAGGATCGGGTCGCGGTAGCGGAACTCGCTCGCCAGCTCCGTCTCGCACGGGATGCGGGTCCAGTGCTCGATGGCCAGCTTCGCGATCATGCCCGCGTGGTACGCCGTACCGCACGCCACGATCACGACCTTGTCGACCTCCCTGAGCACCGAGTCCGGGATGCGCACCTCGTCCAGGGTCAGCGAGCCGCTCGCGTCGATCCTGCCCAGGAGGGTGTCGGCGACAGCCTTCGGCTGCTCCGCGATCTCCTTGAGCATGAAGTAGTCGTATCCCCCCTTCTCGGCCGCCGAGGCGTCCCAGTCCACGTGGTACGCCCGCACGGACGCGGGCGTACCGTCGAAGTTGGTCACCGAGACCCCGTCGCGGCGGAGCTCGACGACCTGGTCCTGCCCCAGCTCGATCGCGGACCGGGTGTGGGCGATGAAGGCGGCCACGTCCGAGGCGAGGAAGTTCTCACCCTCTCCAACGCCCACCACCAGGGGCGAGTTCCGGCGCGCGCCGACCACCACGTCCGGCTCGTCGGCGTGCACCGCGACGAGGGTGAAGGCCCCCTCCAGGCGCCGGCACACCAGCCGCATCGACGCCGCGAGGTCCGCGGTCGCCGAGAACTCCTCGGCGAGCAGGTGGGCCACGACCTCGGTGTCCGTCTCGGACTCCAGCCGGTGTCCGCGCTCGGCCAGTTCGGCGCGCAGCACGGCGAAGTTCTCGATGATGCCGTTGTGGACGACGGCCACCCGGCCGGAGTTGTCCAGGTGGGGATGGGCGTTGGCGTCGGTGGGCCCGCCGTGGGTGGCCCACCGGGTGTGCCCGAGCCCGGTGGAACCGGCCGGCAGCGGGTTGCCGACCAGTTCCTTCTCCAGGTTGACCAGCTTCCCGGCCTTCTTGACGGCGGCCAGCCCCCCGTCGGCGAGCACGGCGATCCCCGCCGAGTCGTAGCCGCGGTACTCCAGCCGCTTGAGTCCGGCGATGACCACATCGAGCGCCGACTGCGCTCCCACGTAACCCACAATTCCGCACATAGGCCGCAGCGTACGCCGATGTCGGCCGTCTGCCCCGTACCTGAACGAGACGAAAAACCCGCCCCGGCGAATGCGCCGGAGCGGGTTTGACGTTCAGTCGGCCGCGGTTCAGCCGAGCTTCTTGACCTGCGCGTCGATGACGGCCTTCGGCTGCTCGGCGGTGCCGGTCAGGCTCAGCGCCGAGAAGGTCGCCACGGTGTTGCCCTTGCGCACGAACACCAGCTGGGTCGTGAACTTCTCGCCGTCCGCGTCACCCTCGACGGTGAGCGCCAGCGCCTCGTCGCCGGCGGTCAGGGCGGCGCCCGGGCCGACCTTGCTGACCTTGCCGCTGTCGCCGCCCTGGGTGACGCCGTAGCCGCCGGCGCACTTCTGGCCGGCGGTCTTCGCTGCGGTGAACGCCTCCTCGGCGCCCTTGGCCTCGTACGAGGCGAGGGTGACGGCCGTGGCCGTGGAGCCGATGGCGCCCATGATGGCCTTCAGCTTGTCCTGCTCCGAGGCGCCCTCGGCGGCGGGCTTCGGGGTGGCGACGGCCTTGGTGCGCGCCGTCCCGGCGGGCTTGCCGGCCGGGGTGAGGGCCTGGGCCTGGGCCAGCACCTTGCACTCGGGCTTGTCGCTGGTGGCGGCGGCGCCGGCGGTGACCTCGGCGGGGGTGGCCTCCTTGAAGGTGTGGTCCGCGAGGTCGGCCTGGGCCACCAGGAGCTTGGCCAGCTCCGCGTCCGTCTTGGCCTTGGCGGCCGGGGCCGCGGAGGTCGCGCCGGTGCTCGCCGCCGGCTTGGCGTCCGCCTTGGCGTCGCCCTTCTCGGAGCCGCAGGCGGTGCCCAGCAGGGCCAGCGACACCGCGGACGCGGTCAGGACGGTACGACGGACAAGAGCGGTACGCACGGAAGGACTCCCCCGACAAGACGAGAACAGGACCCGCAGGAACGGCGCCCCACCAGGGCGGGCGGGGCGGGCGCGCTTCAGGACTGCGGCACCCCGGCAATGTATCCGGCGAAACGATCATTCCCGCCGGGTTTTCCGCTCTCCTGGCCGATTGTGACCGGCACGAGACCGCAAGAGGCTCGAATCGGTACCACCCGCGTGCAACCGCCCGGCGGCCCGGCGCGGACCTGACGTACGTGACCGACCACACCACCCACAACGGCCCCCGAGCCCCGACAATGGCGGTGTGATCACTTCGCCGCCACGAAGCAGCACGCCGGACAGCGCGACGGAGCGCGCCGGCCGGGAGGGGACCCCCACGCGCCCCGCCCACCGCCGGGGCCCCGAGGCCTCGCCGTACGTCGACCTCACCCGCGCCGAGTGGAGCGCCCTGCGCGAGCGCACCCCGCTGCCGCTGACGGCCGACGAGGTCGAGCGGCTGCGCGGTCTCGGTGACGTCATCGACCTCGACGAGGTGCGCGACGTCTACCTCCCGCTCTCCCGCCTCCTGAACCTGTACGTCGGTGCCACCAGCAACCTCCGCGGCACCGTCAACACCTTCCTCGGCGACGCGGGCAACGGCCACGGCGCCCAGCAGGGCACGCCCTTCGTCATAGGGGTCGCCGGCTCGGTCGCCGTCGGCAAGTCCACCGTGGCCCGTCTGCTCCAGGCCCTCCTCGCGCGCTGGCCCGAGCACCCCCGCGTGGAGCTGGTCACCACCGACGGCTTCCTCTATCCGATGGCGGAGCTCCAGCGGCGCGGGCTCACCTCCCGCAAGGGCTTCCCGGAGTCCTACGACCGCCGCGCGCTCACCCGCTTCGTCGCCGACATCAAGGCCGGCAAGGAAGAGGTCCGGGCCCCGGTCTACTCGCACCTGATCTACGACATCGTCCCGGGCGAGGAGCTCGTCGTACGCCGCCCGGACATCCTCATCGTCGAGGGCCTCAACGTGCTGCAGCCGGCCCTCCCCGGCAAGGACGGCCGCACCCGCGTCGCCCTCGCCGACTACTTCGACTTCAGCGTGTACGTGGACGCGCGCCCCGAGGACATCGAGCGCTGGTACCTCAACCGCTTCCGGAAGCTCCGCGAGACCGCGTTCCAGAATCCTTTCTCCTACTTCCGCAAGTACACCCAGGTCTCCGAGGAGGAGGCCATGGAGTACGCCCAGACGATGTGGCGGACCATCAACAAGCCCAACCTGCTGGAGAACGTGGCCCCCACCCGCGGCCGGGCCACCCTGGTCGTCCGCAAGGGCCCTGACCACAAGGTGCAGAAGCTGAGCCTCCGCAAGCTCTAGGGTCCCCCTTGGCTAGGGTGCGGGCATGCTGCATCTGCGGATGATCACCCCGCACCACCTCACGGACGAGGTGGTGACACTGATCGACAAGACGGTCGGCACCACCCATCTGGTCGTACTGCCCGGCGCCGCCCGCAACCCCGAGGGCGATCTCGTGCTGTGCGACGTGGCCCGGGAGGCCGCGGACGAGCTGCTGCAGGAGATGCGGTCCCTCGGCATCGACAAGTCCGGGTCGATCGCGGTCGAGAACATCGACCTCTCCATCTCGAAACGCGCCGACGCCGCGGAGGAGGAGGCCCCGGGCGAGGCCGCCGACGCGGTCATCTGGGAGCAGCTCGCCGAGTCGACCCACGAGGAGTCGACCCTCACGATCACCTACAGCGCCTTCCTGATCATCGCGACGATGATCGCGGCCTGCGGTGTGGCCCTGGACAACGCGATCCTGATCGTGGGTGCCATGGCGGTGGGCCCGGAGTTCGGCCCGCTCGCCGGTATCTGCACGGGCCTGGTGCAGCGCGAGCCGAAGCTCGCCGCGCGCTCGCTGCTGGCCCTGCTGGTCGGTTTCGCCGCGGCGATCGTGGCGACGACCGTGTTCAGCCTGGTGATGGACTCGCTCGGCCAGTTCCACCAGGGGATGCTGGACCGGCCCCGCCCGAACACCAGCTTCATCTGGCAGCCGGACCCGTTCTCGTTCATCGTGGCGGTACTCGCCGGCATGGCCGGGATGCTGTCGCTGACGTCGGCGAAGTCCGGCGCGCTGGTCGGCGTGGCGATCTCCGTGACGACCGTCCCGGCGGCCGCGAACGCCGCCATCGCCCTCAGCTACGGCGAGCTCGGCCAGATGTCGGGCTCGGCGTTGCAGCTGCTGCTCAACCTGCTCGGCATCATCATCGCCGGAACGCTCACCCTCATCGCCTGGAAACTGCTGTGGCGCACCCAGCACGACCGGATGATCCGGCCACCGGGTGCGCCACGGGGCAACAACAGGTAGGCCTGCGCCTAGCCGAGCGCCGACTTCACGACGTCCGCCAGCCGGCCCGCGATCGCCCGGGCCTGCTCGATGTCGGCGGCCTCCACCATCACCCGAACGAGCGGCTCCGTACCGGACGGACGGAGCAGTACGCGCCCGGTGGTGCCCAGCTCGCGCTCGGCGTCGGCCACGGCCTGGGCCAGCTCGGCCGAGGTGGTGACCCGGGACTTGTCCACGTCGGGGACGTTGACCAGGACCTGCGGCAGCCGCGTCATCACGCCGGCCAACTCGGCCAGGGACGTGCCGGTGGCCGCGACCCGCGCCGCCAGCAGCAGGCCGGTCAGCGTGCCGTCACCGGTCGTCGCGTGGTCGAGGATGATCACGTGGCCGGACTGCTCGCCGCCCAGCGCGTAGCCGTGCTCCTTCATCGACTCCAGCACGTAGCGGTCGCCGACGCCGGTCTGCACGACCTGGATGCCCTCGGCCTCCATGGCGAGCTTGAAGCCCAGGTTGGACATCACGGTGCCGACGACGGTGTTCTCGCGCAGCTGCCCGGCCTCGCGCATGGCCAGCGCCAGCACCGCGAGGATCTGGTCGCCGTCGACCTCCGCGCCGGTGTGGTCCACGGCCAGGCAGCGGTCGGCGTCGCCGTCGTGGGCGATGCCGAAGTCGGCGCCGTGCTCGACGACGGCCGCCTTCAGCAGGTCGAGGTGGGTGGAGCCGCAGCCGTCGTTGATGTTCAGGCCGTCCGGCTCGGCACCGATGGTGACGATCTCCGCGCCGGCCCGCGCGAAGGCCTCGGGCGAGACGTAGGCGGCCGCGCCGTGGGCCTCGTCGAGGACGACCTTCAGGCCGTCGAGGCGGTTCGGGAGCACCCCGATGAGGTGGGCGACGTACTTGTCGAAGCCCTCGGTGTAGTCCGAGACCCGGCCGACGCCGGCGCCGGTGGGCCGGTCCCAGGGAGCGCCGGTGCGGTGCTCCTCGTAGACCGACTCGATGCGGTCCTCCAGCTCGTCGGCGAGCTTGTGCCCGCCGCGCGCGAAGAACTTGATGCCGTTGTCGGGCATGGCGTTGTGGCTGGCGGAGAGCATCACGCCGAGGTCGGCACCCAGCGCACCGGTGAGATACGCCACCGCCGGGGTGGGCAGCACACCGACGCGCAGGACGTCCACGCCCGCGCTCGCGAGGCCGGCCACGACCGCGGCCTCGAGGAATTCGCCGGAGGCCCGGGGGTCCCGGCCCACCACGGCCGTGGCCCGGTGGCCCGCGAAGGTGCCCGCCTCCGCCAGTACGTGGGCAGCCGCCACGGAGAGGCCGAGCGCGAGCTCCGCCGTCAGATCCGCGTTGGCAACGCCGCGTACACCGTCCGTCCCGAAGAGTCGTCCCACTGTTGTCCTCCCGAGTTTGCGCTTCGTCTGTGACCGCATGTGACAGGTATTTGCCGCTTGTGGCGGTAAACGAACCGCCCCGACAGCACGGAGAGTGCTGCCGGGGCGGTTTCGTTGCTGAACAGCAGGCGCAGATTAACGCTTGCTGTACTGCGGAGCCTTACGGGCCTTCTTGAGACCGGCCTTCTTGCGCTCGACCGCACGGTCGTCGCGGGAGAGGAAGCCGGCCTTCTTCAGCGCCGGGCGGTTGTTGTCCACGTCCGCCTCGTTCAGCGCGCGGGCCACACCGAGGCGCAGGGCGCCGGCCTGGCCGGAGACGCCGCCACCCGAGATGCGGGCGATGATGTCGTAGCGGTTGTCGAGCTCGAGCAGCTTGAACGGCTCGTTGACTTCCTGCTGGTGCACCTTGTTGGGGAAGTAGTCCTCAAGGGTGCGACCGTTGATCTTCCACTTGCCGGTGCCCGGAACGATCCGGACGCGGGCGATGGCGTTCTTGCGACGGCCCAGGCCGGCGGCCGGCTGGGGGTCGCCGAAGCGACCGGCAAGGGACTCGGAGGTGTAGTCGCCCTCGACGACGACCTCAGACTCGCTGGTGTACTCCTCGACGTTGCCCTCGAACTCGTCGACGGTCGTCTCGGCGGTGGTCTCGGCCACGATGCTCCTCAGAATTTTCTACGTCTTAGGGGGTGGCCGGAACTACTGCGCGACCTGGGTGATCTCGAACGGCACCGGCTGCTGGGCAGCGTGGGGGTGCCGGTCGCCCGAGTAGACCTTCAGCTTCGAGAGCATCTGACGGCCCAGGGTGTTCTTGGGGAGCATGCCCTTGATGGCCTTCTCGACGGCCTTCTCCGGGTTGTTCGCCAGGAGGTCGTCGTAGCGCACCGAGCGGAGACCACCCGGGTAGCCGGAGTGGCGGTAGGCCATCTTCTGGGACGCCTTGTTGCCGGACAGGTGAACCTTGTCGGCGTTGACGATGATGACGAAGTCGCCCATGTCCATGTGGGGGGCGTAGGTCGGCTTGTGCTTGCCCCGCAGGAGGGCAGCGGCCTGGGTCGCCAGACGGCCGAGGACAACGTCCTGGGCGTCGATGACGAGCCACTGGCGCGAGATGTCGCCGGGCTTGGGGCTGAACGTACGCACGCGTATGCCTTCGCTTCTTCAGTGGTGGTATCCCAAGGGCGCAAGCCCCACGGGAAGGTCCTGACAGGGTCACCACGGACGATCACGACAGCCCTCGTTCACATCGGGGACGCACCCGTGTGAACCGCTGGTCATCGGTCCGGTGGACCGGCGCAAGGCCCTTTCACGTGAGAATGAGAAAGCCAATACGCATAACAAACCAGCAGGATACCCAAGCAGACCCATACGGGTCAAAACGCGGTCCGCGATGCCGATTCAGCCGGCGTCGCGGCGCACTCCGGTTCGGTCCTGGGTGGGGACCCCGCAGTTGTTACGGGCTCCAGAGTAACCCGACGGGAGCGCAGCGCACGACCCGCCATCAGGATCGCGAGCCCGCACAGGGTCGCGCAGTCCTTGAAGGCGCGCCGCTTGTGGGCCAGCTCCGAGGGCCACGGGAGCAGGGCCACCTGCGGCGTCAGGGCCAGCCAGAACCAGGGCGAGCGGGGCATCGAGCCCGGCCGCATCACCGAGGCCAGCAGCAGCGGCAGCACCACCAGCAGGTAGTGGTCGAAGGAGGGCCGCGAGACCAGAAATGCGGCGAGCATCACCATGCAGGCCGTCTCCGCCAGCCGCAGCTGCCCCTCGTCGGGCTCCTCGGACCGCCGCCAGCGCCGCCACGCGCCCCACAGCCCGGCCCCGGCCCCCGCGAAGGCGACCAGCACGGCCACCGGCTCCGGCACCCCCAGCCGCGGCAGCACGGCGATCGGCGAGGCGTCCCAGGGCAGCGCGTAGGCGTCCTGCCCGCCCAGCAGGAACGGCAGGGTCTTGGTGAAGAACAGGGACGGGCTCGGCATCGCCAGCGCCCCGGCCAGCGAGAGCCCCAGCGGCACCAGCACCGCCGCGGCCAGCCCCCGCCACTGCCGGGCCAGCAGGAAGAGCAGCCCGATCGGCACCAGCATCGGCTTGCAGGCGATCGCCAGCCCGACCACCAGCCCGGCCGCCCCCCACGCCCTGCGGTGCGCGAGGAGCAGCGCGACCGGCAGCGCGGCCGCCGAGATGGCCGTCCAGTTCCCGATCAGCACGAGGTTCACGTACGGCTTGTAGGCGAGGGCCAGGGCGGCGAAGCCGACGACCGCCAGGCGCGAGCGCAGCGGCACCGAGAACAGCCGCAGCGCGGCCAGCCAGCCGAGACCCAGCAGCCCGGACATCCCGACCGGCAGCAGCCACCTCAGGGCCGTCTGCGGCAGCAGCGCCTCCGGAACGGCCATGAGCACCGCGCTCGGCAGGTACAGGAAGCGCTTGTCCTCGTACGGGGAGCCGCCGGCCAGCAGCGTCTGCGCGGCCTTGACCACGAAGGCGTTGTCGGAGCCCCAGTTCTCCCGCAGGCTCGTGGAGACGCAGATCCCCAGGACCACCGCGAGCGAGACGAGCCGCCAGGGCCGGGACGCGGGCCGCAGCAGCCATTCGACGAGCCGATCTCCGGAGCTGCGGTTCTCCCACTTCATGAGCCAGATGCCAGGCCGCAGCCCCACAACGCCTCCCTCTCGCTCCTGCCGCTTGCCGCTTACCGCTTGCGCTCGACTCTACGTTCGTCCCAGACGGGCTCCTGAGGCGCCCATCCCCACCGGACTCCGTCCGTCGATCGTCGGTGCCGCGCCCCTCAGCGCTTGCGCTCCACGCGTCGCTCATCCCAGACGGGCTCCTGAGTCTCCCGCACCACACCGTCCGAACCGAAGACCAGGTAGCGGTCGAATGTGCGCGCGAACCAGCGGTCGTGCGTGACGCACAGCACAGTGCCCTCGTACGCCTCCAGGCCGTCCTGGAGGGCCTCCGCGGACTCCAGGTCCAGGTTGTCCGTCGGCTCGTCCAGGAGCAGCGCCGTGGTGCCGGCCAGCTCCAGCAGCAGGATCTGGAAACGCGCCTGCTGGCCGCCCGAGAGCCTCTCGAACGGCTGCTCGGCCTGGCGCTCCAGCTCGTAGCGGCGCAGGGCGCCCATCGCCTGGCCCAGGGGCTTGGCGGCCTCCGTCCACAGGATGTCGACCAGCGTGCGCCCGAAGAGCTCCGGGTGCGCGTGCGTCTGCGCGAAGTGGCCGGGGACCACCCGCGCGCCCAGCTTCCAGGCACCCGTGTGCTTGACGTCCTCGCCCGCCAGCAGCCGCAGGAAGTGCGACTTCCCGGAGCCGTTCGAGCCCAGCACCGCGACCCGTTCCCCGTAGAAGACCTCCAGGGAGAACGGCTTCATCAGGCCGGTGAGCTCCAGGTCCTCCACGGTCAGGGCGCGCACGCCCGTACGGCCGCCCTTGAGCCGCATCCGGATCTCCTGCTCCCGCGGCGGCTCCGGCGGCGGACCGGCCTCCTCGAACTTCTGGAAGCGGGTCTGCATCGCCCGGTAGCGGGAGGCCATGTCGGGGCTGCTCGCGGCCTGGTTGCGCAGCCGCAGCACCAGGGCCTTCAGACGGGCGTGCTCCTCGTCCCAGCGCCGCTTGAGCTCCTCGAAGCGGGCGAAGCGCTCCTTGCGGGCCTCGTGATACGTGTCGAAGCCGGCGCCGTGCACCCACACGTCGGTGCCCATCGGGCTCGGCTCCAGGCTGATGATCTTCTGCGCCGCCCGGGACAGCAGCTCCCGGTCGTGGCTGACGAAGAGCACGGTCTTGCGGGTGGCCTTGAGCTGCTCCTCCAGCCACCGCTTGCCCGGGACGTCGAGGTAGTTGTCCGGCTCGTCGAGCAGCAGCACCTCGTCCGGCCCGCGCAGCAGCGCCTCCAGTACGAGCCGCTTCTGCTCACCGCCGGAGAGCGTGCGCACCTCGCGGAACTGCGCGGAGTCGTACGGGATGGCCAGCGCGGCCATGGTGCAGACGTCCCAGAGGGTCTCGGCCTCGTAGCCCTGGACGTCGGCCCAGTCGCTGAGCGCCTGCGCGTAGGCCATCTGCGCGGCCTCGTCGTCCACGGTCAGGATCAGCTGCTCGGCCCGGTCCACGGCCTTGGCGGCCTCCCGGATCCGCGGCTGGGACACCGAGACCAGCAGGTCCCGTACGGTCGTCTCGTCCCGTACGGAGCCCACGAACTGCGACATCACGCCGAGCCCGCCGGTGTGGGTGACCGCGCCGCCGTGCGGCTGGTACTCCCCGGAGATCAGCTTGAGCAGGGTGGACTTGCCGGCCCCGTTCGCCCCGACGAGGGCGACCACCGCCCCCTCCCCCACGCGGAAGGAGACGTCGGGGAGCAGTACCCGCCCGTCGGGAAGGTAGTACTCCAGGTGGCTGGCTTCGAGATGTCCCATGCCGCGCATTGTCCAGGCAGGGCCGCGCTCAGCCCAAACCGATTAGCAGCAGCCGGCACCCGGGAGGGTCCGCTTGTTCCGCGCCTCCTTGCTGCGGGCGGCCAGCAGCTCGTCCGCCGGGTAGCCGACCTCCTCCAGGGTGAGCCCGTGCGGCTTGACCACGTGCACCGAGGAGTCCCGTACGGCGGCTTCCAGCACCTTGCCGGGCCAGTCGGTCGGCCGGTGGCCGTCGCCGACGTGCAGCAGGGCGCCCACCAGCGAGCGGACCATGTTGTGGCAGAAGGCGTCGGCGCGGACGGTCGCGGTGACGATCCCGTCCTCTCCGCGCTCCCAGCTGAGCTGCTGGAGCGTACGGATCGTCGTGGCTCCCTCGCGCTTCCTGCAGTACGCGGCGAAGTCGTGCTCGCCGAGCAGCGCGGTGGCGGCCTCGTTCATGGCGTCCACGTCCAGGGGCCACTGGTGCCACAGCACGTGGCCGCGGCGCAGCGGGTCGACCCCGCCCTGGTGGTCGCCGACGCGGTAGGCGTAGCGGCGCCAGATGGCCGAGAACCGGGCGTTGAAGCCCTCGGGGGCCTCCGCGACCTTCCACACCCGTACGTCGTGCGGCAGCCGGCCGGCGAGGCGGCGCAGCAGCTTGTCGTGGTGCTCGGCCCACACCTCGTCGGCGATGTCGAACTGCGCGACCTGCCCGCGGGCGTGCACGCCCGCGTCCGTACGCCCGGCCACGGTCAGCTCGACCGGCTCCTTCAGCCGCATCACGGTCTGCAGGGCGCTCTCCAGCTCGCCCTGCACGGTCCGCAGCGTGCGCTGCTTCGCCCAGCCGGAGAAGTCCTTGCCGTCGTACGACAGGTCCAGCCGTACCCGGACGTGCCCGGGCTCCACCTCGTCACTCACGTGACCGATCCTCTCAGACGTGCAGACATGCAGAACGGGCCCGCCCCGGAAAGGGGGCGGGCCCGTTCAGAGCCATTCAGCGTGATCCCGAGAGGGATCAGGCCTCCTTGGTCTCCTCGGCGGCGGGAGCCTCGGCGGCCTCCGCCTCCTTCACGGCGCGCTTGGTGGCGGCCTCGGCCTCACCAGTGGCCTGCTGGGCGACCGTGAGGGCCTCGACCAGCTCGATCACGGCCATCGGGGCGTTGTCGCCACGACGGTTGCCGATCTTGGTGATGCGCGTGTAACCACCGGGGCGGTTCTCGTAGCGCGGGGCGATCTCGGTGAACAGCGTGTGCACGATGCTCTTGTCCGTGATCGTCTGCAGCACCAGGCGACGGTTGTGGATGTCGCCCTTCTTGGCCTTGGTGACCAGACGCTCGGCGTAGGGACGCAGGCGGCGGGCCTTGGCCTCGGTGGTGGTGATGCGGCCGTGCTCGAAGAGGGCCTTCGCGAGGTTCGCGAGGAGGTGCTTCTCGTGCGCGGCGGAGCCGCCCAGGCGGGCACCCTTTGCGGGACGCGGCATTGTTACTCCTTCATATCTGCACCGGCCGTGTCAGGTACCGGTGTCAGTTCCCCCGGGGCGGACGCCCCGGGGAAGTTCACATCAGTACTGCTCGGTCTCGACGAAACCGGCGTCCGCGTCGTCGTCGGCGCCGAAGGCGTCGGCGGCGGCGGTCGGGTCGAATCCGGGCGGGCTGTCCTTGAGGGCCAGGCCCATGCCGGCCAGCTTCGCCTTGACCTCGTCGATCGACTTCGCACCGAAGTTGCGGATGTCGAGCAGGTCGGCCTCGGAGCGGGCGACGAGCTCACCCACGGAGTGGATGCCCTCGCGCTTGAGGCAGTTGTACGACCGAACGGTGAGCTCCAGCTCCTCGATCGGCAGCGCCAGGTCGGCGGCCAGGGCGGCGTCCGTCGGGGACGGGCCCATGTCGATGCCCTCGGCGTCGATGTTGAGCTCGCGGGCCAGACCGAACAGCTCGACCAGGGTCTTGCCGGCGGACGCCATGGCGTCGCGCGGGCGCATGGCCTGCTTGGTCTCGACGTCGACGATCAGCTTGTCGAAGTCGGTGCGCTGCTCGACTCGGGTCGCCTCGACCTTGTAGGTGACCTTGAGGACCGGGCTGTAGATGGAGTCGACCGGGATACGGCCGATCTCCTGGCCCAGCTGCTTGTTCTGGACGGCGGAGACGTAGCCGCGACCGCGCTCGACGGTCAGCTCCATCTCCAGCTTGCCCTTGCCGTTGAGCGTGGCGAGGACGAGGTCCGGGTTGTGCACCTCGACACCGGCCGGGGGCGCGATGTCGGCAGCGGTGACCAGGCCGGGACCCTGCTTGCGCAGGTACATCACGACCGGCTCGTCGTGCTCCGAGGAGACGACCAGCTGCTTGATGTTGAGGATGATGTCGGTGACGTCTTCCTTGACACCCGGCACGGTGGTGAACTCGTGCAGGACGCCGTCCACGCGGATGCTGGTGACAGCGGCACCCGGGATCGAGGACAGGAGCGTACGGCGCAGGGAGTTGCCGAGGGTGTAGCCGAAGCCCGGCTCCAGCGGCTCGATCACGAACCGCGAGCGGTACTCGTCTACGACCTCTTCGGTCAGCGAAGGACGCTGAGCGATAAGCATGTCTGTGTTCCTTCATTCGTGGACGCCCACTATTTGACGCCCGACGGGTACTACCTAACGCAAGGGTACGGGCGGCACGGCCCCCGAAGGGGTCGTACCGCCCGGACACTCAAGAACGCACAGGTGCGTCCGCTGCGTCAGACGCGGCGGCGCTTCGGCGGGCGGCAGCCGTTGTGCGGGGTGGGGGTGACGTCCTGGATCGAGCCGACCTCGAGGCCGGTGGCCTGCAGGGAGCGGATCGCGGTCTCACGGCCGGAGCCGGGACCCTTGACGAAGACGTCGACCTTGCGCATGCCGTGCTCCTGCGCGCGGCGGGCGGCCGACTCGGCGGCCATCTGCGCGGCGAAGGGGGTGGACTTGCGCGAGCCCTTGAAGCCGACGTGGCCGGCGGAGGCCCAGGAGATCACGTTGCCCGAGGGGTCCGTGATCGAGACGATCGTGTTGTTGAACGTGCTCTTGATGTGGGCGTGCCCGTGAGCGACGTTCTTCTTTTCCTTGCGGCGCACCTTCTTGGCAGCGCCCTGACGACCCTTGGGGGGCATCTAAATCTCCTACGGGAGGTGGTCGGTCCTACAGCGCAAGACCGCTGAACAGGACTACTTCTTGCCCGGCTTCTTCTTACCGGCGATCGCGCGACGCGGGCCCTTGCGGGTACGCGCGTTCGTGCTGGTGCGCTGACCGTGCACCGGCAGGCCACGACGGTGGCGGATGCCCTGGTAGCACTGGATCTCGATCTTGCGGCGGATGTCGCCCTGGATCTCGCGGCGGAGGTCACCCTCGGTACGGAGGTTGGCGTCCACGTACTCGCGGATCTTGACGAGGTCCTCTTCGGCCAGGTCACGAACGCGGGTGTTCGGGTTCACGCCGGTGGAGGCGAGGATCTCCTTGGACCGGGTGCGCCCGATACCGAAGACGTAGGTGAGTGCGATCTCCACACGCTTTTCGCGCGGGATGTCAACACCGGAAACGCGTGCCATTCAATGGCTCCTGTGTGTTCGGGGGTCTTCCACAGAACCGTCCCCGACCGCCGATCACCCGAAGTGGGCGATGGTACGTCCGGGTCCCCGGCCCCCGCCGGAGGTACCGCCGGCCCCTCTCAGGGCTGGGCGGGTTCTGCGTATGTACGTTTTCTTACGTCGCGCGAAGAACTGCGGAAGGCAGGTCGGTCGGCGTGCGTCAGCCCTGGCGCTGCTTGTGGCGCAGGTTGTCGCAGATGACCATGACCCGACCGTGACGGCGGATCACCTTGCACTTGTCGCAGATCTTCTTGACGCTCGGCTTGACCTTCATGTTGGTGAGGTTCTCCGGGTCAGTGCCACCACCCGCGCCGGAGCGGGGTGCGGGGGCAAGATCTACTTGTATCGGTAGACGATCCGGCCACGCGTCAGGTCGTAGGGGGAAAGCTCCACCACAACCCGGTCATCAGGGAGGATGCGGATGTAGTGCATACGCATCTTGCCGCTGATGTGCGCGAGGACCTTGTGACCGTTCTGGAGTTCCACCTTGAACATGGCGTTCGGGAGGGACTCGATCACGGTGCCCTCGATTTCGATGGCACCTTGCTTCTTGGCCACGCTTCGCCTTTCGAATCGGCTACCTTGATCGGCTTCGTGCGCCATGCAGGCATGGAAGTGCACGAGAGCCGACGAGTCAGTCTACGTCAGGGCACCCAGAAAGACGAATCCGGAAAGTTTGCCCCAGAGTCTAGATCATTAACCGAGCGGGTCCGGGGCCGTGGTGACCCCGTACGTCGCCAGCTTCGCCTTGCCGCAGTCCGGGCTGGTCAGGACGATCGGGCCCTCCTCCGTCAGCGCGATGGAGTGCTCCCAGTGCGAGGACCAGGTCCCGTCCGTCGTGATGACCGTCCAGTCGTCGGCCAGGACCTCCGTCTGGGCCGTGCCCAGGGAGACCATCGGCTCGATCGCCAGGCAGACGCCGGGGACCAGCTTGATCCCCTTGCCCCGCTTGCGCGAGACGTAGTTCAGCAGGTGGGGGTCCATGTGCATCTCGGAACCGATGCCGTGGCCGCCGTAGTCCTCGATGATCCCGAACTTGCCGAGGCTGTGCTCGCCGGTCGAGGGGCGCGGCTGGCGCTTGATGTAGGTCTCGATCGCCTTCGAGATGTCCACGAGGCGGTTGCCGAGCTTCATGGCGGCGATACCGGCCCACATGGACTCCTCGGTCACCCGGGAGAGCTCCAGGAGCTCAGGCGCGTGCCCGGTGCCCACGAAGGCGGTGTAGGCGGCGTCGCCGTGCCAGCCGTCGACGATCGCGCCGGCGTCGATCGAGATGATGTCGCCGTCCTTGAGGACCGTCTTGTCGTCCGGGATGCCGTGGACGACGACCTCGTTCACCGAGGTGCAGATGGTCGCGGGGAAGCCGCCGTACCCGAGGAAGTTCGACTTGGCCCCGGCGTCGGCGATCACCTTGCGGGCCACCATGTCCAGATCCTGCGTCGTGGCGCCCGGAACGGCCGCCTCACGGGTCGCCGCGTGGATCGCCGCGACGACCAGCCCCGCCTCGCGCATCTTCGCGATCTGCTCGGGGGTCTTGATCTGCACCATGGGGGCGTGCCTTCCGTTTTTTGCGGCTAAACCGCCGCCGCTCTCGCGGACGTGGTCGATGTCCACTGTGGTTGCTCAATTATTGGCTGACGTCGCGCCTGGGCGCGTCATGCAGACGGCCGCGGCGCCCCGAGGGACACCGCGGCCGTACCTGCACAACAAAGGCTGACTACTTCTTGAGGGCGTCCATCGCGCGCCGCGTGATCTCCGCGACCTCACCGAGGGCGGGGATGGTCGACACGAGGCCCTGGGCCTTGTAGTAGTCGATGATCGGCTCGGTCTCCGCGTGGTAGACCGCCAGGCGGTTGCGGACCGTGGCCTCGGAGTCGTCGCCCCGCTGGTACAGCTCGCCACCGCAGGTGTCACAGACGCCCTCGGCCTTCGGCGCCGCGTACGTGACGTGGAAGACGTGCGAGGAGTCCTTGCGGCAGATCCGACGACCCGCGATGCGCTTGACGACCTCGTCCTCCTCGACCTCCAGGTCGAGGACGGCGTCCAGGCTCAGGCCTGCGGCCTTGAGGATCTCGTCGAGCGCCTCGGCCTGCGAGAGGTTGCGGGGGAAGCCGTCGAGCAGGAAGCCGTTCGCGGCGTCGGGCTGCTCCATCCGGTCCTTGGCCATGCCGATGGTGACCGAGTCCGGGACAAGCTCGCCGGCGTCCATGTACGACTTGGCGCTCTTGCCGAGCTCGGTGCCCTGGCTGATGTTGGCCCGGAACAGGTCGCCCGTGGAGATGTGCGGGATCGACAGGTTCTTGGCAAGGAACGCGGCCTGCGTTCCCTTGCCGGCACCGGGCGGTCCGACGAGGACGATTCGCATCAGCGGAGGAACCCTTCGTAATTGCGCTGCTGGAGCTGGCTCTCGATCTGCTTCACGGTTTCCAGACCCACACCCACGATGATGAGGATGCTCGTCCCGCCGAACGGGAAGTTCTGGTTCGCTCCGAAGCCGGCCAACGCCATCGTCGGCACAAGAGCGATGAGACCCAGGTACAGCGACCCCGGCCAGGTGATCCGGTTGAGCACGTAGCTCAGGTACTCAGCGGTGGGTCGACCGGCACGAATACCCGGGATGAACCCACCATACTTCTTCATGTTGTCTGCAACTTCCTCGGGGTTGAAGGAAATCGCCACGTAGAAGAACGCGAAGAAGACGATCAAGAGGAAGTACGCCGCGATGTAGTACGGGTGGTCGCCCTTGACGAAGTGCTTCTGGATCCAGGTGGCCCAGCCCGCGGTGGACCCGCTGAACTGGACGATCAGTGCCGGGATGTACAGCAGCGACGAGGCGAAGATGACCGGAATCACACCGGCCTGGTTCACCTTGAGCGGGATGTAGGTCGAGGTCCCGCCGTACGCGCGGCGACCGATCATGCGCTTCGCGTACTGGACGGGGATCCGCCGCTGCGCCTGCTCGACGAAGACCACCAGGGCGACCATCGCGAGGCCGACGAGGATGACCACACCGAACTCGACCCAGCCGTCGGCGATCTTGCCCTGGAGCTTGATCTGCCAGAGGGCGCCGATGAAGCCGGCGGCGATCGAGATGAACATGAGGATCGACATGCCGTTGCCGATGCCGCGGTCGGTGACGAGCTCACCGAGCCACATGACGACACAGGTCCCGGCGGTCATCGTGACCACCATGACGATCGTGGTGAAGATGGACCGGTCCGGGACGATCTGACTGGCGACCGGGCAGCCCGTGAAGAGGGCGCCAGTGCGGGCGGTGGCCACGAGGCCGGTGCCCTGCAGGATCGCGAGTGCGACCGTCAGATAGCGCGTGTACTGCGTGATCTTCGCGGTGCCGGACTGTCCCTCTTTCTTGAGGGTCTCCAGCTTCGGGATGACCACGGTCAGCAGCTGCAGGATGATGCTCGCCGTGATGTACGGCATGATGCCGAGCGCAAAGATCGTGATCTGCAGCAGCGCGCCGCCGCTGAACATGTTGACGAGACCGAACAGCCCGTTGCTGTTGCCTGCCTGGTCGACGCAGATCTGGACGTTCTTGTAGCTCACGCCGGGTACCGGGATGTGGGACCCGAGCCGGAACAGCACGATGATGCCGAGCGTGAAGAGCAGCTTCTTGCGCAGGTCGGGCGTCTTGAACGCCCGGGCGAACGCGGTGAGCACGGTGCCTCCTGCGACCCCCGCGCTACTGCGTCAGAGGTGACGGTCTGAGGGATCGACGAATACGTACAAGCAAAGGTGCAGGCCACCTTACCGGCGACTGAGCCCCCCGTGGAACGACCAACCGGGGATGCCCCATATGTGAGGCATCCCCGGTCGGGTTTCGAGCTATTTAGCCACTGACTTCGTCTTAGACGAGCTCGGTGACAGTGCCACCGGCGGCGGCAATCTTCTCCTTGGCGGAGCCGGAAACGGCGTCAACCGAAACCTGCAGCGCCACGGAGATCTCGCCCTGGCCGAGGACCTTGACGAGGCTGTTCTTGCGAACCGCGCCCTTGGCGACCAGGTCGGCCACCGTGACCTCTCCACCCTCGGGGTAGAGGGCGCCGAGCTTGTCCAGGTTGACAACCTGGAACTCGGTGCGGAACGGGTTCTTGAAGCCCTTGAGCTTCGGCAGACGCATGTGGAGGGGCATCTGCCCACCCTCGAAGCGCTGCGGGATCTGGTAACGGGCCTTCTGGCCCTTCGTACCACGACCGGCCGTCTTACCCTTCGACGCCTCACCACGACCGACACGGGTCTTCGCGGTCTTGGCACCGGGGGCGGGACGGAGGTTGTGGGCCTTCAGCGGGCTGTTCTCAGCCATGTTAGTCAACCTCCTCAACCGTCACGAGGTGGCGGACGGTCTGCACCATTCCGCGGAACTCGGGGCGGTCCTCCTTGACGACGACGTCGTTCAGGCGCTTGAGCCCGAGCGAACGCAGCGTGTCGCGGTGGTTCTGCTTGCTGCCGATGTACGACTTCGTCTGCGTGATCTTGAGGCGAGCCATTACGCACCCGCCCCAGCACGTGCACGAAGCAGGGCCGCGGGGGCGACGTCCTCAAGGGGCAGACCACGGCGAGCCGCGATCTCCTCGGGACGCTGCAGGCCCTGGAGGGCCGCCACGGTCGCGTGCACGATGTTGATCGCGTTGTCGGAGCCCAGGGACTTCGACAGGATGTCGTGAACGCCGGCGCACTCCAGAACGGCGCGCACCGGGCCACCGGCGATAACACCGGTACCGGGGGAAGCAGGCTTCAGCAGGACAACGCCGGCCGCCTTCTCGCCCTGGATCGGGTGCGGGATGGTGCCCTGGATGCGCGGAACCTTGAAGAAGTTCTTCTTGGCTTCCTCGACACCCTTGGCGATGGCCGCGGGAACTTCCTTGGCCTTGCCGTAACCGACACCTACAGTGCCGTCACCGTCGCCCACCACGACCAGCGCGGTGAAGCTGAAGCGGCGACCACCCTTGACAACCTTGGCGACGCGGTTGATCGCGACAACGCGCTCAACGTAAGCGGTCTTCTCGGCGGCAGGGCCACCGTCGCGACCCTTCCGGTCCCGCCGCTCGCCGCCACCGGCACCGCTTCCGCGGCGCTGGGGTCCAGCCATTGGATTACCTCTCTCTGTTACGTCCGTGAGTCCCGGAACCGGGGCTTAGAACTTCAGCCCGGCTTCGCGGGCGGCGTCAGCCAGAGCGGCAATGCGCCCGGCGTATCGGTTGCCACCGCGGTCGAACACGACGGTCTCGACACCCGCAGCCTTGGCACGCTCGGCGACGAGCGCGCCGACAGCCTGAGCCTGCGAGCTCTTGTCGCCTTCGCCACCGCGGATCGAAGCGTCCAGGGTCGACGCCGACGCCAGGGTGTGACCCTGGAGGTCGTCGATGACCTGAGCAACGATGTTGCGGTTGGAACGCGTCACGACGAGGCGCGGACGCTCCGCCGTACCCGAGACGTTCTTGCGGATGCGGATGTGGCGGCGAGCCTTGGCAGCGCGCTTGTACGCGTCGCCCTTGGCGATCTTCACACCGTATGCCATGGCTACTTACCAGCCTTTCCGACCTTGCGGCGGATGACTTCGCCGGCGTACTTGACACCCTTGGCCTTGTACGGGTCGGGCTTCCGCAGCTTGCGGATGTTGGCGGCGACCTCGCCGACCTTCTGCTTGTCGATGCCCTCGACCGAGAACTTGGTGGGCGACTCGACCTTGAAGGAGATGCCCTCGGGCGCCTCGATCAGGATCGGGTGGCTGTAGCCAAGCTGGAACTCCAGGCCGGAGCCCTTCGCGGCGACGCGGTAACCGACACCGCTGATTTCGAGAGCCTTGACGTATCCCGTGGTCACACCGGTGATCATGTTCGCCACCAGCGTGCGGGACAGGCCGTGCAGGGCCTTGTTCTGACGCTCGTCGTTCGGGCGGGTGACGTTCAGAACGCCGTCCTCACCCTTGACGATCTCGATCGGCGCCTTGACGGTGAGCGCGAGGGAACCCTTGGGGCCCTTCACAGCGACCGCCTGGCCGTCGATGGTGACGTCCACACCGGCGGGAACCTGGATGGGGAGCTTGCCGATTCGCGACATTGCTTTTCCTCCGTTCCCGACTACCAGACGTAGGCGAGGACTTCCCCACCTACGCCCTTCTTGCCTGCCTGCTGACCGGTCAGGAGACCGTGGGACGTGGAGATGATCGCCACGCCCAGGCCGCCGAGAACCTTCGGCAGGTTGGTGGACTTCGCGTACACGCGCAGACCGGGCTTCGAGATCCGCTTGATGCCCGCGATGGAGCGCTCACGGTTCGGCCCGAACTTCAGCTCGAGGACGAGGTTCTTGCCGACCTCGGCGTCCTCGACCTTCCAGCCGGTGATGAAACCCTCCTGCTTGAGGATCTCCGCGATGTGCGACTTGATCTTGCTGTGCGGCATCACGACGGTGTCGTGGTACGCCGAGTTAGCGTTACGCAGACGAGTAAGCATGTCTGCGATCGGGTCAGTCATGGTCATGAAGTGGCCTTCGGCCTCTCTCGCCGGGGTTTCCTGTATGCGCCATCCCTCTCCCCACTCAGTGGCGGGACGGGTGCGGTGCGGGGACCTACGGCGTAGTAAGTCGTTATGGGCGGCGGGCGCCCAACCACACAAGCCTAAGGCATGCGCGGCCGGGCATCCGCCGTCCAGATGCTTACCGAGAGTGCCTGGTACCGCTCAAGTCCTTGCGGACGAGAGGGAATTACCAGGAGCTCTTGGTCACGCCCGGCAGCTCGCCACGGTGAGCCATCTCACGAAGGCACACGCGGCACAGGCCGAACTTGCGGTACACGGAGTGGGGGCGACCGCAGCGCTGGCAGCGGGTGTACGCACGCACACCGAACTTGGGCTTGCGGGCAGCCTTCGCGATGAGAGCCTTCTTCGCCATCTCGCTTACGCCTCCTTGAAGGGGAAGCCGAGGTGACGAAGGAGCGCGCGGCCCTCAGCGTCGTTGGTCGCCGTGGTGACCACGGTGATGTCCATACCCCGGGTACGGTCGATCTTGTCCTGGTCGATCTCGTGGAACATGACCTGCTCCGTGAGACCGAAGGTGTAGTTGCCACGGCCGTCGAACTGCTTCGGCGACAGACCGCGGAAGTCACGGATACGCGGCAGCGCGAGCGACAGCGTACGGTCCAGGAACTCCCACATGCGGTCACCGCGGAGGGTGACGTGGCAGCCGATCGGCTGACCCTCGCGCAGCTTGAACTGCGCGATGGACTTGCGGGCCTTCGTGACGGCCGGCTTCTGACCGGTGATCGTCGTCAGGTCCCGGATGGCGCCGTCGATCAGCTTCGAGTCACGGGCGGCGTCGCCGACACCCATGTTCACGACGATCTTGACGAGACCGGGGATCTGCATGACGTTCTCGTAGGAGAACTCCTCACGCAGCTTGCCCGCGATGTCCTCGCGGTACTTCGTCTTGAGACGCGGAGTGGTAGCCATCAGATGTCCTCACCCGTCCGCTTGGCAACGCGGATCTTGTTGCCCTCGTCGTCGAAGCGGTAGCCGACGCGGGTGACGACCTTCTTGCCGTCCTTCTCCACAACCAGCTGAACGTTGCTGACGTGGACCGGGGCCTCGGTGATCACAATGCCACCGGCCTGGTTCTGCGCAGCCTTGGTGTGCTTCTTGACCCGGTTGACACCCTCGACGAGGACGCGGTTCTCAGCGGGGAAGGCAACGATGACCTTGCCCTGCTTGCCCTTGTCCTTACCGGTGATGACCTGTACCAGGTCGCCCTTCTTGATCTTCATGCTTACAGCACCTCCGGCGCGAGCGAGATGATCTTCATGAACTTCTTCTCGCGCAGCTCACGGCCCACCGGGCCGAAGATACGGGTGCCGCGAGGGTCGCCGTCGTTCTTGAGAATGACGGCGGCGTTCTCGTCAAAGCGGATGTACGAGCCGTCCTGGCGGCGACGCTCCTTGACGGTGCGAACGATGACCGCCTTGACGACGTCACCCTTCTTCACGTTGCCACCGGGGATCGCGTCCTTGACGGTGGCGACGATGACGTCACCGATGCCCGCGTAGCGGCGACCGGAACCACCGAGAACACGGATGCAAAGGATTTCCTTGGCACCAGTGTTGTCGGCGATACGCAGTCGCGACTCCTGCTGGATCACGTGTATCTCCTGTTTGTCTGCCGGTTCCCGGCGGGGGCTTCACGCTCCGAAGAGCGCTGGCCCCCACCGAGCCTGGCGGAACGAATCTGAGGGAAACCCCTCAGAAATGAATTACTTGGCCTTCTCAAGGATCTCGACGATGCGCCAGCGCTTGCTCGCCGACAGCGGACGCGTCTCCATGATGAGGACGCGGTCGCCGACGCCGGCAGCGTTCTGCTCGTCGTGAGCCTTGAGCTTGTTCGTACGGCGGATGACCTTGCCGTACAGGGCGTGCTTCACGCGGTCCTCGACGGCGACGACGACGGTCTTGTCCATCTTGTCGCTGACGACCAGACCCTCACGGGTCTTGCGGAAACCGCGCTCGGTCTTCTCAGTCACGTTGTTCTCGCTCATCAGGCGCTCTCCACCGTCTCGATACCGAGCTCACGCTCGTGCATCAGGGTGTAGATGCGAGCGATGTCCTTACGGACGGACTTGAGCCGGCCGTTGTTCTCCAGCTGACCCGTGGCCGCCTGGAAGCGGAGCTTGAACAGCTCCTCCTTGGCCTCGCGCAGCTTGCCAACGAGCTCCTCGTTGCCGAGCTCACGCAGCTCGGACGCCTTGGTTCCCGTCGCCATCACGACTCACCTGCCTCGCGCCGAACAATCCGGCACTTCATCGGAAGCTTGTGAGCAGCGCGGGTGAGCGCCTCACGAGCAATCTTCTCGTTCGGGTAGGACAGCTCGAACATGACCCGGCCCGGGTGCACGTTGGCGATCCACCACTCGGGAGAACCCTTACCGGAACCCATGCGGGTCTCGGCAGGCTTCTTCGTGAGCGGGCGGTCCGGGTAGATGTTGATCCAGACCTTGCCGCCACGCTTGATGTGGCGGGTCATCGCGATACGAGCCGCCTCGATCTGGCGGTTCGTCACGTAGGCGGGGGTGAGCGCCTGGATGCCGTACTCGCCGAACGAGACCTCAGTACCGCCCTTGGCCATACCGCGGCGCTTCGGGTGGTGCTGCTTGCGGTGCTTGACCCTACGAGGGATCAGCATGTCGGTCAGGCCTCCGTTCCGGTGCTCTCGGCCGGAGCGGCGGCGGGAGCCTCGGCCTTGGGGGCCTCGACACCAGCAGCCTGCTGCGGCTTGCGGCCACCACGGCCGCCGCGCTCGCCACCACGGCCACCACGGCCGGCGGGACGGTCGCCAGCGCCCTGAGCACCACGGGCCGGGCGGTTACCCGCACGGGCCGCAGCGTTCTCGGCGCGAACCTCGGCGATGTTCTTGACGTCGCCCTTGTAGATCCAGACCTTCACACCGATACGGCCGAAGGTGGTCTTGGCCTCGAAGAAGCCGTAGTCCACGTTCGCGCGCAGCGTGTGCAGCGGCACACGACCCTCGCGGTAGAACTCGGAGCGGGACATCTCGGCGCCGCCGAGACGGCCGCCACACTGGATCTTGATGCCCTTGGCGCCGGCCTTCATCGTGCCCTGCATGCTCTTGCGCATGGCACGACGGAAGGAGACGCGGGAGGAGAGCTGCTCGGCAACGGCCTGGGCAACCAGCTGGGCATCGAGCTCGGGGTTCTTGACCTCAAGGATGTTCAGCTGGACCTGCTTGCCCGTGAGCTTCTCAAGGTCACCGCGGATGCGGTCGGCCTCGGCGCCACGGCGACCGATGACGATGCCAGGACGGGCGGTGTGGATGTCCACACGCACGCGGTCACGGGTGCGCTCGATCTCAACCTTCGAGATGCCGGCGCGCTCCATGCCGGACGTCATCATCCTGCGGATGGCGACGTCTTCCTTGACGTAGTCCTTGTACAGCTTGTCGGCGTACCAACGCGACTTGAAGTCGGTGGTGATGCCGAGCCGGAACCCGTGCGGGTTTACCTTCTGGCCCATTACCGGGAACCTTCCTTGCTGCTGACGACCACGGTGATGTGGCTGGTCCGCTTGCGGATCCGGTAGGCACGGCCCTGCGCACGCGGACGGAACCGCTTCAGGGTCGGGCCCTCGTCCACGAACGCCTCGCTGATGACCAGCGTGGAGGCGTCCGGGTGGTTGTAGTTGTGTGCGGCGTTGGCAATGGCGCTGTCCAGCACCTTGCCAACCGGCACGCTCGCGGCCTGCGGGGCGAAACGCAGGACCGCCTGAGCCTCCGTGGCATCCATGCCACGGATAAGGTCCACCACTCGGCGGGCCTTCATGGGCGTGACGCGGATGTACCGCGCCTGGGCCCTGGCTTCCATGGTTGTCCCTTCGGTGTAAGTCATAGTCGTAACCACCCCGCCTTTAGCGGCGCTTCGACTTCCGGTCGTCCTTGACGTGGCCGCGGAAGGTGCGAGTCGGCGAGAACTCGCCGAGCTTGTGGCCGACCATCGACTCGGTGACGAACACCGGGACGTGGGTCTTGCCGTTGTGCACCGCGATGGTGTGACCCAGCATGCTGGGGATGATCATCGAGCGACGGGACCAGGTCTTGATGACGTTCTTGGTGCCGGCTTCGTTCTGGACGTCCACCTTCTTTACGAGGTGGTCGTCGACGAAGGGCCCCTTCTTGAGACTGCGCGGCATCTAAACCCGCTCCTAGCGCTTCTTGTTCGTCTTGCGGCGGCGGACGATGTACTTGCTCGAAGCCTTCTTCGGCGAGCGAGTACGACCCTCCTTCTGACCCCACGGGGAGACCGGGTGGCGACCACCACTGGTCTTGCCCTCACCACCACCGTGCGGGTGGTCAACCGGGTTCATCGCGACACCGCGGACGGACGGGCGAACGCCCTTCCAGCGCATGCGGCCGGCCTTGCCCCAGTTGATGTTCGACTGCTCGGCGTTGCCGACCTCACCGACGGTGGCGCGGCAGCGCGCGTCGACGAGACGGATCTCACCGGACGGCATACGAAGGTGGGCCATGGTGCCCTCCTTCGCCAGCAGCTGCACGGAGGCACCGGCGGACCGGGCGAACTTGGCGCCGCCACCGGGACGGAGCTCGATCGCGTGGATCGTGGTACCGACCGGGATGTTGCGGAGCGCCAGGTTGTTGCCGGGCTTGATGTCGGCCGTGGGGCCGTTCTCAATCCGGTCGCCCTGCTTCAGGCTCTTCGGCGCGATGATGTAGCGCTTCTCGCCGTCGGCGTAGTGCAGGAGCGCGATGCGCGCCGTGCGGTTGGGGTCGTACTCGATGTGCGCGACCTTGGCCGGCACGCCGTCCTTGTCGTGACGACGGAAGTCGATCACTCGGTAGGCGCGCTTGTGGCCGCCACCCTGGTGTCGAACCGTGATCCGACCGGTGTTGTTACGGCCGCCCTTGCTGTGCAGGGGGCGGACCAGCGACTTCTCCGGCGTGGACCGCGTGATCTCGACAAAGTCGGCGACGCTGGAGCCACGACGGCCCGGGGTCGTCGGCTTGTACTTGCGGATACCCATTTCTCAGTCCTCGTCCGATTCCGGACGACTAGACCTCCGTTAGGAGGCCTGGCCGCCGAAGATGTCGATTCGGTCGCCCTCAGCGAGGGTCACGATGGCGCGCTTGGTGTCAGCGCGCTTGCCGAAACCGGTCTTGGTGCGCTTGCGCTTACCCTGACGGTTGATCGTGTTGACCCCGGTGACCTTGACCCCGAAGACCGCCTCGACGGCCTGCTTGATCTGGGTCTTGTTGGAGCCGGGCGCGACGATGAACGTGTACTTGTTCTCGTCCAGCAGCGCGTAGCTCTTCTCCGAGACAACCGGCTTGATCAGCAGGTCGCGCGGGTCGGTGAAGGTCTTGCTGGTAACGGTCGCCTCAGACATCAGGCGTCGCTCCCTTCGGTCTCATCGGCCTTGGGGCCAGACACGAAGGACTCGAAAGCGGCCTGAGTGAAGACCACGTCGTCAGAGACGATCACGTCGTACGTGTTCAGCTGGCCCGGCTCCAGGATGTGAACCTGGGGCAGGTTGCGGGCGGACAGCCACGCGGCCTCTTCGCTGCGGTCGACGACCAGGAGCAGGTTCTTGCGCTCCGAGATCTTGCCGAACAGCGTCTTGGCGGCCTTCGTGGAGGCGGCACCCTCGACCACGCCGGTGACGACGTGGATGCGGGAGTGACGCGCACGGTCCGAGAGGGCACCGCGGAGGGCGGCGGCCTTCATCTTCTTCGGGGTCCGCTGGGAGTAGTCACGCGGCTGCGGGCCGTGGACGACGCCACCGCCGACGAACTGCGGAGCGCGGGTGGAACCCTGGCGAGCGCGGCCGGTGCCCTTCTGGCGGTACGGCTTGCGGCCACCACCACGGACTTCGCCGCGGCGCTTGGTCTTGTGCGTGCCCTGACGGGCAGCAGCCAGCTGGGCGACAACGACCTGGTGGATCAGCGGAACGCTGGTCTTCGCGTCGAAGATCTCCGCGGGGAGCTCGACGGTACCGGCCTTGTCGCCTGCCGGCGAAAGGATGTCAATGGTGCTCATTACCTCAAGCCCCCTTGGCCGCGGTACGGACCAGGACGAGGCCGCCGTTCGGACCGGGGACCGCACCCTTGATAAGGAGCAGACCCTTCTCCGCGTCAACCGCGTGGATGGTCAGGTTCTGGGTGGTGACGCGCTCGTTACCCATGCGACCGGCCATGCGCATGCCCTTGAAGACACGCCCAGGGGTGGCACAGCCACCGATCGAACCGGGGGAGCGGTGCTTGCGCTGCACACCGTGACCGGCGCCGAGGCCCCGGAAGTTGTGCCGCTTCATGACACCGGCGAAGCCCTTGCCCTTGCTGTTGCCCGTGACGTCAACCTTGACGCCGGACTCGAACACAGCGGCGGTGATCTCCTGGCCGAGCGTGTACTCGCTGGCGTCGGAGGTGCGCAGCTCCACCAGGTGGCGGCGCGGGGTCACGTCGGCCTTGGCGAAGTGGCCCTTGAGGGGCTTGTTCACCTTGCGCGGGTCGATCTCGCCGAAGGCGATCTGGACCGACTCGTAGCCGTCGATGTCGTTCGTACGGACCTGGGTAACGACGCAGGGCCCGGCCTTGACGACGGTCACCGGGACGACACGGTTGTTCTCGTCCCAGACCTGGGTCATGCCGAGCTTCTCGCCCAGGACGCCCTTGATCTGCTTTGCCATCTTCTCGACGCCTCTCAGAGCTTGATCTCGATGTCAACGCCGGCCGGAAGGTCCAGGCGCATCAGCGAGTCAACGGTCTTGGGCGTCGGGTCGAGGATGTCGATCAGGCGCTTGTGCGTGCGCATCTCGAAGTGCTCGCGCGAGTCCTTGTACTTGTGCGGCGACTTGATGACGCAGTACACGTTCTTCTCAGTGGGCAGCGGCACCGGGCCCGCGACCGACGCACCAGTGCGGGTCACCGTCTCGACGATCTTCTTCGCCGAGGAGTCGATGACCTCGTGGTCGTAGGCCTTGAGCCGGATGCGGATCTTCTGTCCCGCCATGGCTACTCCGTAGTCCTGTCTCTATGTGGAAACGCTCTGGCCCTCGGCCGGCTGCGGGACGGGGTCCCGCGGCTTCTCTCCGACCCACGCGGTCGGGCGTGTCGCACTCCCTCTACAGAAAATTTCCATACGGAAATTCCCTCATCCAAGGGGGTGCGGTCCCTGTGACCGCGTTTCGGGGGAGAAACACCCACCGAGCGCCTGGTGGGCACCGTGCTGACACTTCCCAGAAGATTCCCGTACGTCCGCCCCCATTGCTGCCCCGAAAGGCAGATTAAGGACGACGAGTACTGTGGGACTCGCTTCCGGTCCTCCCGGCGGGAGGCGCGCAGCATCGGCACTCAACCGAGCAACTTGAGTAGTCTGCCATACGAGGCACGTACCTGGCCAATCGGGCCGAAGAGAATACCCCGCCACGGTGAGTGGTCAAACCGCGCCACACCCTTCACCCCGGCGGGGTCTCCCCCGGTCAGGACCGGGACGCCGTCCCGCACTCCTTCGGTAGCTCCGCGAGCTCCTTGCTCCGGTCGTACGGGTCGGTGACCGGGCCGGTCGCGCCCGGCGCCGCCGCCGTGAGCTCACTGCGGAACTGGGGGTGCAGGTACCCCGTGCCGTCCCGGGTGCAGTCGTCGTTGCCCGCGCTCTCCGACCAGGACACGATCTGGAGCGTGCCCTTGGTCGCCTGCCACTTCTTCGGGTCGAGGAGGGCCGTCGTCAGCGTGCGCCGGACCACCGTCCGGGCCACCTCGTCGGAGCCGCCCTTCGCCGATACCACCGGGTACACGAAGGTGTAGTCGGCGTGCACCAGCACCTCGCCGTCCCGCCCCGCCTCGAAGGTCATCCGGCCGCGCGTCTTCACCACTCCGCCGTGGAACCGCACGTGCCCGGGGTCGAAGCGGCTGAACAGCCAGAGCGGGTCGGTCTCCGTGGAGGGCTTGGCCAGCGCCCGCTCCATGAGGCCCCGGCCGTCGGCCTGGAGCGGGTCGAGCAGCTTGAGCGCGGCCTCGGGCCGCTCCCCGCCCAGGACCGCCGGGTCCAGGTTCGAGGCGATCAGCAGATCCCGGGTGCGGCCCAGCGCGGTCGCCACCTGTTCCTGGGACATCCCCTGGACTGCGGTGGCCTCCGGGAGCTCGATGCCGGCGGCGCCGTCGGCTCACTGGGCTGCCGGGGAGCCGCGGAAAGGTTCCTGCAGGGTCGGCTGGTCGGGGAAGGCGGCCCCCGGCGGGGCGGTCGGGCGCGCCGTCTCCGAGCCCAGCGGGACCTTGGCGGCCTCGCGGGCGTCGGCCTTGCCCGTCAGGCGATCGATCACCAGTTCCGGCCGTACGGCGACCAGCGCGAGCCCGGCGATGAAGACGACGGCCAGGGTGGCCTTGATCCGCCGCTTGGCCTTGCCCCGGCCGCCCGGCATGTCCTGCCAGGCCGGCCCGGTGCGCCAGCCCGCCGGCTCCCGGCCCTGTTCGCGCCGTAGCCGCTCGGTCACCATCCGCGCCCGCGCGGACGGCTCCTTCGGCGCCTCCCCCGGCCCCGCGGCGGCCTGCTCCATGAACCGGGCCCACTCCTCGTCGGAGACACCCGGTCTGTCGTCGTTCTGTTGTGCCATGTCCTCGTCCCCCCTGTGGGCGCGGGCGCGCCCGGTCCGCCCTAGGACGGACCCTTGCGGCCGCAGACGACCGGCCACTTGTCGTACGGGATGTTGCCGCACCAGATCTTGCCGTCGTCGCGGTTCGGCTTCCAGTCCCACGTGCTGACGTCCGCGCACTGCTTGTACGGGGAGTATCGCGGGCACTTTCCGTTCGGCTTCTTCAGGCCGTGTGCCCGGTAGGCGTCGATGCCCATGGTGTTGGTGTCGGGGTTGGGCATGTACCGGTTGACGTTCCACGACGCGCCCATCGTCGCGAACAGCGCGATGACGCAGACCAGGCCCGCCGCGAGCTGCTGGACCGTACGCCGCGGGATGACCCGCGCCGCGGCCGGGCCGCTCGCCCGCAGCGAGCGCTCGGCCCAGCCGGAGCCGCGCTGCACCGCCGCCATCACGCCCAGCACGGCCAGGATCATCAGGCAGTACATGATCATCCAGGTGGTGCGCGGGAAGAGCTGCACCGCCTGCTCGTGCGCCATGTGCGAGGCGAACCAGAACCGGACCAGCCAGGCGCCGACGAGGACGGCCGCGGCCGTGCGGACCATGATGCTGCGCAGGCCCAGGCCCACACCGAGGCCCACACCGAGCAGCAGCAGCAGCGCGAAGCCGCTCTGGCCCGCCATCTCGCCCGGCACGGGCCAGTTCTGGTACGTCAGGGTGCCGGGCCGGTCGGAGGCCCAGCCCAGGACGTACGCCGGGTCCACGTAGACGGAGAGGTAGGCGTAGCGGTCCGGGTGCTGGGAGCCCAGCCGCAGCATCTGGTAGAGCAGCGGGGCGCCGATGACACCGGCCGTCAGCAGGGTGGTGCCGACGAAGACCAGGGCACGCTTGCGGGCCGCCGCGCCGCGCCGCCAGGGGAAGAGGAAGAGGGCCAGCAGGCCCACGCCGGGCGCGGACCACACGTACCAGCCGGAGTACCAGAGGAACAGCAGCCCGAAGACCAGGCCGAGGCCCGCGCCGCGCAGCACCGCCGACCGCATGAAGCGCTCGCCGGCCGAGCGCATCTCGCGCAGGCAGTACGCGAGCAGCGGCAGCAGCACGATCATGACGATGTGGCTGTACGGGCGGATCGGGTCGAGGAACAGCACGACCGACGGAACGGCGATGAGCAGCGCCCAGAAGGGGCGCAGCAGCAGGCGCCAGGCGAGATAGGCCATCGGGCCGGCCAGGGCGCTGAAGAAGATCTGGAGGTCGTGCAGCGAGTACCCGGCCCCGCCGATGCCGCCGTAGCGGATCTTCGCCCAGACGGCGATCAGGGCGGGGAAGCCGGGCGGGTAGATGCCGGACATCCCCTCGCCGTGCAGGAAGGAGTTGGCCATGGCGATCAGGACGCCCGGGTCGCCCTCCTGGCCGCCGAGCGCCGAGGGCGTACCGCGCAGGGCGACGACCACGCCGCCGGCGATCACGCCGGTCGCCAGACCCGCGAGGCCCGCGCAGACCAGGCGCTTGACCTTCTGGTGGCGCGCCAGCGTCCCGCGGTACGCGGTGTACAGGAGCAGCGCGAGCAGCGGCAGGCCGAGGACGGCCACGTACTGCTGGAGCTTGGCGAGTCCGCTGACCTGGCCGATGCGGTTGATCGGGTTCACGCTGATGTGCTTGCAGAGCAGCGTGTAGCCGAGCGCCGCCGCGATACTGACGACGACCTCGCCGAGGATGAGCGCCCAGCGCGTGGAGGTCCAGGCGGGCAGGCTCCGGCCCCGGCGTGGTGCCGACGCGCCGTCCGGGGCCTCGGTCCGGCTGCGCGCCGCACCGGCCTCTCCGGCCAGGTGGTCGGGGGCCAGGTTCGTCATCTCATCCACTTCCGTCGCGAGTGTCACCGCGTCGAGGACCCGAAGGCCTCGGGTCTGCGGCTGTGTCGGCACGCCGGGCAGCAAAGCGATCGGTGATCTCCGTGATGCGGTGCCCGCTGGTGAAAGCGCGCGATCCGTGTCACATGCGTGCCCGGCCGTCGCGTCCCCCGCAACGGCCAACGGTACCAAGCAGGCGGGAAGTCGGGCCTTGTGCGGTATGGCCACCGGCTCACATCCGGCAAGCGCCTGCCGGTAAAGTCAACAGTCATGATAGTTACCGCTCCCGCGCCGTCCCCGGTGGCCGAACGCCGGACCCCGCGCGGCCGCGGCGGCCGCCTCAGACGCGCCATCGCCCTCGTATCCGCCGAGGCCGCGGTCTCGGTCTTCGCCGCCTTTCTCCTCACCTACCTGGGCAAGCGTCTGCATGTGAACCCGATGCAGCGAATCGGGCAGGTCAGCGGCCTGGCGGCCATCCAACTCCGGTTGCTGCTGCTGCTCGCGGTGACCGTCCTCCTCTATCTCGCCCTGTCCCGGCGGTGGCCGGGCGCGGCCGTCAACATCGGCGCCGCGACGGTGGCCGGGCTCGCGACCGGTGTGACGGCGGCCGGCAACGTCGTCGCCCTGCGCGGCACGACCTGGCCGCTCAACGGGTACGGCGGTGACGTCGGCAACCTGCAGACCTGGGCCTACAACGTCATCGACGGGGTGCCGCTGCCGCCCGAATACCCGCCGGGCTTCCCGCACTTCCTCGCCTTCATCGCGGAGGTGTTCTTCGACGGCCGCGTGGAGTACGCCGCGAAGTGGGTGATGATCGGCTTCCTCGCGATCTCCGGCCCGGTCGCCTACCTGGCCTGGCGCATGCTGCTGCCCCCGCTGTGGGCGCTCGGCATCGGGCTGACCTCGGCGCTGCCGCTGTTCGACCTGTACAAGCCGTACTCCCCGCTCGTCCTGGTCGTCGTGATCCCGGTGTTCGCCAAGCTGGTGCAGGTCACCATGCGCTCGGACACGCTGAGCCGCGGCCAGGCCCTGGCCGTCGGCGGCGGGCTCGGTGCCCTGCTCGCCGGGCTGTTCCTGATGTACGCGGGCTGGTTCGTCTGGTCCGCGGTCGGCGTGGTCGTGCTCTTCGCGATCGTGCTGGGCGGGCTCGCGCGGTCCGGCGGGCTGCGGGCGCTGTGGCAGGGGCTGTTGCCGCTGCTGGCCGCCACGGCGGTCTTCCTCGTGCTGGCCGGCCGGTACATGGTCCGCCTGCTCGGCGCGAGCGGCTCGACCAAGGACACGTACTTCTACTTCGACACCTATACCGACCCGGCGTACTTCGCGATGTGGGGCGTCGACAGCCCGGGTCCGCAGCGGCTCGTCGGCTGGCCGCCGCTCGGTGAGCTCGGCGGCGTCGGGCTGTTCCCGATCCTGCTGGTGATCGGTCTGGCGGTGGCGCTCGGCCTTGCCCTGCGGCAGCCGATGGTGCTGACCCTGGCGGCGTGCACGGCGAGCGCGTTCCTGCTGCGCTACTGGTACGCCTCGCACATGGCGCGCGACCAGGCCGTCCAGCTCTACCCGCGGACCAGCATCCAGATCATGTACTGCCTGCTCGCGCTGACCGGTCTGGCCGTGTACTACTCCGTCCAGCGCATCCGGGACTGGTCCCGCAGCCACGAGACGCTGGTGCTGCCCCGCCGCAGCGGTCGGGGGCCCGCACGCCGGTCCGTCGTCATCGGCGCGCTGTGCGCTCTGGGCCTGCTCTACGGCATGGCCGGCTCGGCGACCGCCGACGCCTTCATGCCGAAGGACCCGTCCAAGAAATCGCTCGGCACGCTGGCCTGGTACTCCCACACGCTCCAGCAGCCGAACGGCAAGTGCCCGCACTACGCCCCCAAGGACGAATGCGGCGCGTTCAACCTGCCGGAACGCCCGGGCAAGAAGAAGCCCTGACACGACGAAAGCGGCCTGCCGCCGGTCCTGGGACCGGCGGCAGGCCGCTTTCTCGTTCCTACGGGCTCAGCTGCCCTGGCCCGAAGTGAAGGCGTGCTTGGCCAGGGTGCGGGCACCCTCGCGCTGCCCGCGGCGCAGCGCGCCCGGGAGCATCGTCAGCGCGTGCAGCCGCGAGGCGCTGTGGAAGCGGGCCGCGCGGGCCGCCTTGGGCCAGCCGCGGGCGTCCATGCGCGCGGCCACCGCGGCGAAGTACCGCTCGGCCTCGGTGAAGCGGGTGCCGGAGAAGGCCTGGACCGAGGACTCGCTGACGGCGTGCCGGCGGTACTGGAAGACGGTGGTCGCGTTGTCGATCACCATCTGCTCGCCGGCCTCCAGGAGGTCGACGACGAGCGCCAGGTCCTGGATCACCGAGTAGTCGTCCCGGAAGTTCACCTTGCGCAGCGCGTCGCCGCGCCAGGCGATCGAGGGGAAGTAGAGCCAGTTGCCGCGCAGCACGCTCGTGGCCAGTTCCTCGCCGGCCATCAGGCGGCGGCCCTCGACCTGCGGCGCGTACAGCCGCTTCTTGACGTTGTCCGCCAGGCCGCCCTGCATCACCACGCCGTTGCCGTCGATGACTTCGACGCCGGGCTGGACCATGCCGATGCCCTCGTTGGCGTCGACGATCCCGCGGACGGTCTCCAGGTAGTGCGGGTGCAGGAGGTCGTCGCAGCCCATGATGACCACGTAGTCGGCCTCGGAGAGGCGCACGCACTTCTGGAAGTTCTTGGTGATGCCGAGGTTCTGCTCGTTGCGGGTGTAGTGCACCCGCTCGTCACCGAGCTGCTCGAACCAGCCCGGCACGTCCGGCTCCTTGCCGTCGTCGATGACGACGAGCCGGAAGTCCCGGTCGGTCTGCGCCAGGACGCTGCGGACCGCGTCCTGCATCAGCCGCACGTCCCCGTAGTAGGGGAGCATGAAGTCGAAGGTCGCCATGGAGCGTCAGGCCTTCACGGAGTCGGAGTCGGCATCGGCGGTGGCAGCGGCGGCGGTGTCGGCGTCCGAGCCGAGGCGCTCGTCGTTGTGCCGGACGCCCTCGTTGATGGCCACCGTCCGCGCCAGGTCGGTGATCTTCTTCTCCAGCGACCGGAAGCGCAGGAAGGTGTTGAGCGTGAGGAAGCCCATCGCGAGGACCATCACGTACAGCACCAGGTCGGTGCCGCGGCCGACGCCGAGCTGCTGGGCGAGCCAGGTGACGTCGGTCGGGCGGAGCACCGCGTACACGTTGACGACGACGAAGACCGAGAACGCTATGCGCTTCCAGGCCCGGTTCTTCGCCTGGCCCCAGGTCCGGATGAACATCAGTGCCATGGACACCGAACCGACGATCAGCAGCAGCTGGATCCAGAAGTACTTCATCGACGCCCACGCTCCCGCAGCGAAATGTCAAAGAGGATGTTGACGCCGTTGATCAGGGACTGACCCTTGGCGCGCGAGTAGTCGGTGTAGAGGATGTCCACCGGTACCTCGGTGACCCGCAGGCCGGAGCCGGCGAGGAAGCCGACGAGTTCGGACGCGTGGGCCATGCCGTTCATGGTGATGTTCAGCTGCTCGGCGGCCTCGCGGCCCAGGACGCGCAGACCGTTGTGCGCGTCGGTGAGCTTGAGCTTGCGGGCGGTGGGGCTGACGGCGGCGGCCGTGCGCAGCACGACCTGCTTGATCCACGGCACCTGGCCGTTCTGCTCGATGAAGCGGGAGCCGAGTACGACGTCGGCCTCTCCGCTGCGCAGCACCGCGACCATCGTCTCGACGTCCTTGGTCTGGTGCTGACCGTCCGCGTCGAAGGTGGCGAAGTAGCGGGCGCCGGGCTGGGCGAGCGCGTACGTCAGACCGGTCTGGAGGGCCGCGCCCTGGCCGAGGTTGACCGGGTGGCGGACCAGGTGCGCGCCGGTCGTCGCTATGTGCTTGGCCGAGTCGTCCGTGGAGCCGTCATCGACGACGACGATGTTGGGGAACGTCTTGCGGGCCCCCTCGACCACGTCGGCGATCACCTGGCCCTCGTTATAGGCCGGTATGACCAGCCAGACATCGTCGTATTGGGACACGGTAGCTCCAGCGGAATGTGGCACAGGTGAGTGCACGGTGATCGGTGTGACGTCGTGGGCCGGCGTGGTCATTTCCCGACCGCGCCCACGCCCAGGCGGCCGGTCTCGGACCTCTGCCCCGGCCCTTCGGTGGCTGCCGCGGCCGCCCCGGGGAAGCTCAGCCTCAGAGCTGCCAGCATAGCGAGGACGGTGGCGACGGAGCCGAGAGCGTAGGCAACGATCACGCGCAGGGCCACCTCGCCCGGGATGAGGGTGATGCCCACCAGGACCGCGGTACCGAGGGCCCAGCAGAGCAGCTGAAGGTTGTGCCGCTTGAATACCATGAGCGCCTGTCCGAGGACCATCGCGAACATGTACGCCACGGTTCCGGCGGACAAGAGGAAGAAGTCGAAGGAGCCCAGGACCGGGTCCTTCGCGCCGAAGAGCACCTCGATCAGCCACGGGCCGAGCACGGTGGCGGGCACGCCGCCCAGCAGCCCGAGCAGGCCGACGACCATGGCGATCCGGCGGAGCATCGCCCAGAAGGCCACCCGGTCGCCGGCCGTGAAGGCGGCGGTGAGGCCGCTCAGCAGCGAGGCCTGCAGCGAGCCGAAGACGAAGAGCGGCACCCGCGCGAGGACCAGGGCGCTCATCAGGGAGGCGATCAGCGCGCTGTCGGAGGGGGCAAGCAGCTTGGTGCTCATCACCGCGGCGTTGACGACCAGCTGGGACAGCAGGGTCGCGCAGACGAGCAGGCCCAGCCCGTTGCACAGCTCGCGCCAGGCGATCGGCTCGCCGGGGCCGACCGCGCGCAGCAGCGCCGGCAGCGTGACGAGTGTCGCGGCGACGGGCGCGACGGCCAGGACGAGGCTGAAGGCGAGCGCCGAGTGCAGCCCGAGGACGGCGCAGCCGAAGGCGAGGACGATCCGCAGGCCGCCGTCGACGGCGAGCTGGGTGCCGTACGCGCCGAAGCGGCCGAGGCCGGCCAGCACACCCCGCGTGAGGTAGCAGGCGGCCATGCCGGTGAAGGCCCCGCCGAGGGCGGCCACCAGGGCGCGGTCGCCGTGGAACAGCAGGTCCGCGATCGGCCTGGCGCCGAGGCCCAGCACGAGCAGGGTCGCGCCGAGGATCCCCGCGGTGAGCACGGTGGCCCGGCGGAGCACCGGGGCGGTGCCCTGGCCGAGGACCACACGGGCGGAGACGATCCGGGTGAGCTCCTGCTCGATGGGGAAGAAGACGCCGATGCCGATGGACATCACGATCGTCCACAGCACCGAGACGTTGGCCATGGCGTCCGTGGACAGGCTGTGGCCCGCCACGCCCAGGTGGACGTAGGAGGCCGCGCCGAGCACGACGGTGCCGCCGGCCACCGCGACGGTGCCCGGCGGCAGCGCCGCGGTCAGCTTGTTCAGCAGGGTTCTCATCCCGCTCGGCGCTCCCGGGCCTGTCCGGCCAGTGCGGTGAAGCCCGGGGTGTCGAGCGCCTCGGCCAACTGCTCGCGCCAGTCGGCGAGCGGGGCGAGGCCCGCCTCGGCCCAGCGGTCGTGCGCGAGCACGCTGAACGCGGGGCGGACGGCGGGGCGGACGAAGGCCGTGGAATCGGTCGGCCGGATCCTCTCGGGGTCCAGGCCGCTCAGCCGGTAGGCCTCGCGGGCCAGCCCGAACCAGGTGGTCCGGCCGCTCGCGGTGCCGTGGTAGACCCCGGCCGGGGCGCGGCCGGCCAGCGCGGCCTGGCCGAGCTCGACGAGCCGGCGGGCCAGCGCGTAGGACCAAGTGGGCTGGCCGTGCTGGTCGTCGACCACGTCGAGGGTGTCCCGCTGGGCGGCCAGCTTGAGCATGGTGGCGACGAAGTTCGCGCCGTGCTCGCCGTACAGCCACGCGGTGCGGACCACGTAGCCGTCCTGCGGGAGCAGTTCGGCGACGGCCCGCTCGCCGACCAGCTTGGTGCGCCCGTAGGCGTTGACCGGGCCGGTCTCGGCGTCCTCGCGGTACGGCTCGGAGGCGTCCCCGGGCAGCACGTAGTCGGTGGAGACGTGCAGCAGGCGGGCGCCGGCCGCGGCGCAGGCCGCGGCGAGGACGCGTACGCCGGTGCCGTTGACGGCGGTGGCGGCGTCCTCGGCCGTCTCCGCGCCGTCCACGTCGGTCCACGCGGCACAGTTGACGACGACGGCAGCGCCCTCGACGGCGGCCCGGACCGCGGCCGGGTCGGTGATGTCGAGGTCGGCCCGGCGCAGCCCGACGGCCTCGATCCCGGCGTCCTTCAGAACGGCCAGGACGTCCTGGCCGAGCATCCCGGCGGCGCCGGTGACGAGCCAGCGCGTGGCCTTGGCGTCAGCGGTCACTTCTGCAGCGCTGCCTTCGCCTTGAGCGGCTCCCACCAGGTGCGGTTCTCGCGGTACCAGTCGATGGTGGCCTTGATGCCGTCCTCGAAGGTGACCTGCGGGGCGTAGCCCAGCTCGGCGCCGATCTTGCTGATGTCGATGGAGTAGCGCAGGTCGTGGCCCTTGCGGTCCTCGACGTGCTCGACCATGTCCCAGCCGAGGCCCGCGGCCTCCAGCAGGACGCCGGTGAGCTCCTTGTTGGTGAGCTCGGTGCCGCCGCCGATGTTGTAGACCTCGCCGGCGCGGCCCTTGCGCATGGCCAGGTCGATGCCGCGGCAGTGGTCGGAGACGTGCAGCCAGTCGCGCACGTTGCCGCCGTTGCCGTACAGCGGGACCTTCTTGCCGTCCATCAGGTTCGAGACGAACAGCGGGATGACCTTCTCCGGGAACTGGTAGTGCCCGTAGTTGTTGGAGCAGCGGGTGACCACCACGTCCATGCCGTGCGTGCGCGCGTAGGCCAGCGCCAGCAGGTCGGAGGAGGCCTTCGAGGCGGAGTACGGGGAGTTCGGCACCAGCGGCCACTCCTCCGTCCAGGAGCCCTCGGTGATGGAGCCGTAGACCTCGTCGGTGGAGATGTGGACGAAGCGGCCGACGCCGTGCTTGCGGGCGGCGTCCAGCAGGACCTGGGTGCCCACCACGTTGGTCATCACGAAGGGACCCGCGCCCGCGATCGAGCGGTCCACGTGTGACTCGGCGGCGAAGTGCACGACCACGTCGTGGCTGGCCATCACCTGGTCGACGGCCTCGGCGTCGCAGATGTCGCCCTTGACGAAGCGGTATCCGGGGTGGTCAGCGACCGGGGCGAGGTTGGCCTCGACACCCGAGTAGGTCAGCTTGTCGAAGACGGTGATCTGCGCCGTGGCGTCTGCACCGAGCTGCTGGCGAACGAATTCTGAACCGATGAAGCCGGCGCCGCCGGTCACGAGGATGCGCATAATACGAAGAGTCTAGCGGCCCCGCTGAACGTCACACTCCGCCCGCTCGGCTCCCCCCTGCCCTCTCGCATAGGGTTCTCCCCATGCGTGGAATCCTCTTGGCCGGTGGCACCGGATCTCGACTCTGGCCGCTGACACGGGCAGTTTCGAAGCAATTGCTGCCCGTCTTCGACAAGCCGATGATCTATTACCCCCTCTCCACCCTGGTGATGGCGGGTATCAGCGAAATTCTGATCATCACCACCCCGGAAGACCGCGACCAGTTCGAGCGTCTGCTCGGCGACGGTTCGCAGTTCGGCCTCCGCCTGGAATACGCCGTCCAGGAGCGCCCCGAGGGCATCGCCCAGGCCTTCGTGCTCGGCGCCGACTTCATCGGCGACGAGTCCGTCGCGCTGATCCTCGGCGACAACATCTTCCACGGCAGCGGCCTCGGCACGCGCCTCGCCGAGCACACCGACTCCAAGGGCGGCCGGGTCTTCGCGTACCCGGTGGCCGACCCGACCGCGTACGGCGTGGTCGAGTTCGACGAGAAGGGCCAGGCCATCTCCATCGAGGAGAAGCCGGCCAAGCCCAAGTCCCGCTACGCGGTGCCGGGCCTCTACTTCTACGACAACCAGGTCGTCGAGATCGCCCGCGGCCTGAAGCCCAGCGCCCGCGGCGAGCTGGAGATCACCGCCGTCAACGACGCGTACCTCCAGGCCGGCGAGCTCAACGTCACCATCCTCGACCGCGGTACCGCCTGGCTGGACACCGGCACCTTCGTCTCGATGGTCCAGGCCTCCGAGTTCGTCCGCGTCATCGAGGAGCGCCAGGGCTTCAAGATCGGCTGCATCGAGGAGGCGGCCTGGCGGGCCGGCCTGATCGACTCCGCTCAGCTGCGCGCGCTCGCCGAGCCCCTCACGAAGAGCGGTTACGGCACCTACCTGCTGGCGCTGCTCGACGAGGAGGACGCCCGATGAAGTTCCGCGAGCTCTCCATAGAGGGCGCCTTCGAGGTCACCCCGCAGCTGCACGGCGACCCGCGCGGCCTGTTCACCGAGTGGTACCGCTTCGACAAGCTGGCCGAGGTGGTCGGCCACCCGCTGAACCTGGCGCAGGCGAACCTCTCGGTCTCCTCCGCCGGTGTGGTCCGCGGCATCCACTTCGCCGACGTGCCGCGCGGCCAGGCCAAGTACGTGACCTGCGTACGCGGCGCCGTGCTCGACGTCATCGTGGACCTGCGGGTCGGCTCCCCCACGTTCGGCAAGTGGGAGGGCGTCCGCCTGGACGACGTGGACCGCCGCGCCGTGTACATCCCCGAGGGCCTGGGCCACGGCTTCTGCGCGCTGAGCGACGACGCCACGCTGTCCTACCTGTGTTCGGAGACGTACAACCCGACCGGCGAGCACTCGGTCCACCCGCTCGACGCCGACCTGGGCATCGAGTGGCCGGCCGAGGTCCCGCTGCTGTCCGCCCGCGACGAGGCCGCCCCGTCGCTGGCCGAGGCCATCGCGTCCGGGCTGCTGCCGGACTACGCCGTCTGCAAGGAGTTCACCGAGTCGCTCCGCGTGAGCTGACCGGCCTCTTCGCCGTACGAGAGAGGGGCGCCCCCCCCCGGGGGGGGGGGCCGCGCTCGTAACCCCCGGCGGACGCGCCGGCCGGGGACGCCGAAGGGCCCCGCCCCCCCCCCCGGGCGGGGGGGGGGGGGCCGTGCGGGCCAGAATG
>NZ_JBICYR010000026.1:0-93845 GCF_043201175.1 Streptomyces sp. NPDC048337 | reverse complement strand
TTTCGACTCCAGGTGAGTCATTCGACCCAGGGATATCCTCCAAATCCCTCCCGGCTGAGCCGGGGATACATTCAGACGCCTCCAAGGCGCACTCGACCCAGACCGATTTGCCGATCAGGCGGTCGAGGACGCCCCAGTCGGTGGCCACCGCGTCGATCATGCGCAGGCCGTAGCCCGTTTCGGCCTGGTACGCGTGCGGCTGGAGGGCCGGGCGGCGGTCGCGGCGGGCGTCGGAGACCTCGATGCGCAGCACGCCCGCGAGCAGCGTCATGCGCAGCTCGAAGTCCCGCCCGGGGACCCGGCCATGGGTGACGGCGTTCGCGGCCAGCTCGGCGACGATCAGCCCGGCGTCGGCCGACAGCGCGGTGGACTCGGGGATCCCCCACGCATGCAGTTCCACGAGCGCCAGCTGCCGCGCGAGGCGGGCCCCGCGCCGGGTGGAGCTGAAACGCTGAGTGAACGTGCGTACGACTGTCACGGCCGGGCCGGAGGGTGCGGTCATGGTGACAACGTCCCGTGTGGCCAGGGGAGTTCCCAGCACCGCGACCGCTACTTTTCAACTGTACGAGTCCACTCTCTGGACAGGCGTGGTCACCGTCCGTAAACCTGGCTGCGGAGGTGACCGCGATGACGCATGCCGACGAGAGCGGTGACGACGAGGTCGAGCCGGACAACGACCTGAAGAACTTCGGGGACATGGTCAAGGCCTCCCGCAAACGGGCCCGCCTGACCCAGGAGCAACTGGCCGGAGAGATCCGCTACTCGGTCCAGTACGTCGGCTCCGTGGAGCAGGGCCGACGCCATCCCTCTACGAGGTTCGTCGACCGGGTGGAGGTGGCGCTGGACACGTTCGGCGTCATCCGGCTCGCGGCCAACCAGTTGACGCGGAGGCGGGGGCTGGCGAAGTGGTTCCGGAGGTGGGCAGAGCTGGAGGAGAAGGCCCTCACACTCAATACGTACGAATCACGGTCGATTCCGGGCCTGTTACAGACTGAGGCCTACGCCCGCGCCCTGGTCGAGGCCGTCCTGCCGCCGCCCACCGC
Organism: Streptomyces sp. NPDC048337; assembly: GCF_043201175.1. NCBI lineage: Bacteria > Bacillati > Actinomycetota > Actinomycetes > Kitasatosporales > Streptomycetaceae > Streptomyces > Streptomyces sp. NPDC048337. Next base: position 92,802 of record NZ_JBICYR010000026.1, on the reverse strand, counting down.
AGAGGAGGCGGAGGACCGGATCACAGCCCGGCTGAAGCGGCAGCAACTCCTGTACCGGACCCCGTACACGGTCTTCAGCTTCATCATCGACGAGGCGGTGATCCTCCGGCAGACCGGCGGGCCTGAGGTGATCCGCCAGCTGATCGACCACCTGCTGGAGTGCGCGAAACTGCCCAACGTCGATCTGCAGATCATGCCGCTGATCAGCCCCGAGCACGCGGGCCTCGGCGGCCCCTTCCGCCTCCTCGAAACCGATGAGCACGAATGGGCGGGGTACAGCGAAGGCCAGCAGTCGGGCCGGGTGCTGACCGACCCGAAAGACCTCAGCCTCCTCCACCAGCGGTATGCCAAACTTCGCATCCAGGCCCTCAATCCTGCGGACACCGTGGGCCTGTTGATGCGATTGCGAGGATCCCTGTGAACAGCTCCCGACTCCGGTGGTTCAAGAGCAGTTACAGCAGCGGCGATGGCGACGACTGCGTCGAAGTCGCGCTCTCCTGGCACAAGTCCACGTACAGCAGCGGGGACGGCGACAGCTGCGTCGAGGTCGCTACCTGCGCCGACACCATCCACATCCGCGATTCCAAGGTGCACGCCGGCCCCGAGCTGGCGGTCAGCCCCCGTGCCTGGACCGGCTTCCTCGGTGGGGTCACGGGCACGCCCGCATAGGCTGGGCGGTATGAAGATCCTTGCCCTGTGCGGAAGTCTGCGGGCCGGTTCCCTGAACCGGTCCGCGCTGCGTTCCGCCGCCGAGCTGTGCGACCCGGACTGGGAGTTCACCCTCGAACCCGCGCTGAGCCGGCTGCCCTACTTCGACGCCGATCTGGAGCAGCACGACCTCCCCGAGGTCGTGGCCGGGCTCCGGCAGCGGCTCGGGGCGGCGGACGCGCTGCTCATCGCCACGCCCGAGTACGCGCACGGCACCTCGGGGGTCCTGAAGAACGCCCTGGAGTGGCTGGTGGGCGGTGGGGAGATGGCGGGCAAGCCGGTGGCGCTGATGAGTGCCTCGCCCGCCGCCACGGGCGGGAGCCGGGCCCAGGCGTGGGTGGCGGAGACCCTGACGGTGATGGACGCCCGGGTGCTGCCGGACGGGCTGCTGATCCCGCAGGCCACCCGCAAGATCACGGACGGGCGCATCACCGACCCCGACACCCTGGAGGGGCTCCGGGGCCTGCTCACCCGACTCGCGGAGTCGGTGTACGTGCCCGCCTGAATCGGTGGGGCCCGCACGGGATTTCGTACGCTGAGCCCATGATCGACTCACGTACCCACATCCGTGTCGCCCGCCCCTCCCTCGACCTCAAGGCCGCCGAGCGGTTCTACGTCGACGGGCTCGGGCTCCAGGTCCAGTGGCGCAGTGCCGAGAGCGTGCCCGGTGAGCACGACCTGCTGATGGTCGGGCCCGCCGGGGGCGGCTGGCACTTCGAGCTCACCCGGGACGCCGGGAACCCGATCGCGCCCACGCCCACCGTCGACGACCTGTTCGTGGTCTACCTGGGCGAGGCGCCGGACGAGGCCCTCGTCCAGCGCCTCGTCGACCACGGCGGGACCCGGGTGGCCGCCCACAACCCGTACTGGGACGAGTGGGGCGTCACCGTCGAGGACCCGGACGGCTACCGGCTCGTGCTCTGCTCCCGTACCTGGGGCTGAGCCCAGAACTGCGCCAGGGCCGCCTCCTTGTAGGGCTCCGGGCTCACGCTCAGGTCCCCCGCGAAGGGGCGGTCCATGGCCATCACCAGAAGCAGGCTGAAGCCGATCAGCCCGGCCACCGCCGATACGAAGAGCAGCTGCATCTTCAGGCTGCGCAGCCCGAACAGGAAGGTCAGGGGGACGATCACGAGCGCGCCCCCGTAGACGAGGACCTGGAGCAGGATCGGCAGTGAGGCCTCGGCCATCGTGACGCGGGCCCGGCGCTGGGCGGCGACGTCGTTGAGGCGGGTGACCGCTTCGGCGTAGAAGGTCTCGGCGCGCACGCCGTGCGGCTCGTACGCCTGGAGGGCCTGGTAGAGGGCGCGCGTCTGCGGCCCGGTCGCGTCGTAGCTCGGCTGCCCCTCCCGCATCAGCGGCCACTGCACCTCGACGACGGCGCGCGTGTACGCGCCGACCGCCTCCTGCACGCGCGTGCGGTCGGCCTCGGGGAAGGCGTCGGCGCTGCGCACGACGAGGGCCAGGTCGGTGGCCTCGGTGGCGACGATGGTCTGGGTGTTCTCCAGCTGCGTCCACAGGGTGACGACGACGAAGGCGAGGATGATCCCGTAGATCGCGCCGAACATGCCGAGCGCGACCCCGACCATCTCGTTGTGGTCCCCGCGGGCCAGGTGCGGGTAGCGGCGGCGCGCGGCCAGGCTTCCGGCCACGGCGATGGCGGTGAGGCCGCCGACGAGGAGGACGGCCATGACAAATGTGCTGAGGTGATTGAGCAACCAGAGGGTCATGCGCTGCTCAACGAGCGCCGCCGCCGGACCGCCCTGGCTAGCCGCCGACCTTAGGGGTCTTGGGCAGCCCGTGCAGGGCCGTCTTGGTGCCGCTGAGGGAGCTGCCGGTGGCCTTCGAGGCGGAGCCGACCGCTCCGGTGGTCGCCCCGACGGCCGTCTTCGTGTCCTGGACGGCCTGTCCGGGGTGGTTGGCGATCTCGCCGAGGCGCTGGGTGATCGGCGGGCCCTCGATGGCGCGCCCGTCGGCGTTCGCGTCGGCGTGCGCGGCGACGGGGGTGAGGGCGAGGGCCGCGCCCCCGGACAGGACCAGTGCGGCAAGGGTGCGCTTGATGGCAGTCATGCCCGACCCAACGACCCCACCACGACCGAGTCACCGTCTCAATCCAGCCGTTCCGCGAATCGTGTGACTCCCGCTTTGCCCAACCGGGCCACGACGTCGCCGAACGTCAACGGCGGATTCCGCTTCCCGGCCACGATACGGGCGACCGTGCCGGCGACCTCCTCCGGCCATGTCGCGTAAAGCTCGCAGAGGTAGGTGTCCGGGTCCAGGACGCGGACACCCAGCCGCGACATCTCGGCCTCCGGGAAGTCGGCGAGGTTCCAGGTGATCAGCGCGCCCGCACCCGCAGCACATGCCGCGGCCGCGTGGTGCCGGTCGTCCGGGTCCCCGCCGGGCATCCCGTCGATCAGGTGCTCATAGTCGGCGTACGCGATCTCGGAGTCGCCGAAGTACTCACGGACCGCCCGCGTGACGGCCTGAGCCGAATCTGCGGATCGCCGTCCCTCGCGGACGATGACACGCTCCCACTCAAGGAGCGATCGTTCCCCCTCGCTCAGCCGGCTCAGTACGGCAGCCCGGCGTCTTCCGCGGCTTCGGCAAACCGCTCGCGGCCCTCCCGGCGGCGCGCGCGCCGTTCCTGGAAGGCGAGGACGTCGGCAAGCCTCACGATCCGGTGGCTGCTGCCCGGCAAGTGGCTCGACGGAATGTCACCCGAGTCCAGCAACCGGGCCACGAAGGGCCGGGACAAGCCGAGCAGCTCGGCGGTCTCGGCCGGGGTCAGCTGCGACTCGGACGCCAGGACGGTGACGGTGTGGCCGGTGGCCAGTTCATCCGCGGAGGCCGCGAGGATTCTGACCAGTTCCTTGTGCAGAGCCCTCTCGCTGCCATCGGCGGCCCGCAGTATGACGTCAACCTCATCCGGGACCAGCCGCCCCGCCCTCGCCAGGGCGTCCTGGATCTCCGGGCTCGATTCCACGGTGGTCGCCTTCGCGAGCACGCTCGTACGCGCCATCTCAACCAGCCTCCTCCGGCAACTGTAATAACTGTAACCTGCGCGGGGCGGGCATGCCACAAGCGCGCTCCGCTCGGGTGAACGCCCGCGGCCCCGGATCGGGGGCGATCCGGGGCCGTGGGGATGACTCGGCTGGTGGGGGGGCGCGGGGGCGCCGGGGGGGTCAGTCCTCGACGACCAGGGCCGGGGTGGACTTGGTGAGGACCTCGCCGCGGAAGAAGGCGGGGCTGCGGCGCTCGGTGACGAACATGATCACCAGGCCGAGGGCCAGCAGGCCGACGCCGATGACGAAGACGTTGCCGACGTCGAGGCCGGGGATGTGGGAGCCGGAGCCGTAGGACGGGTCCCAGGCGTCGTACAGGGTCTTGAAGAAGACCGCGGCCAGCAGCACGCCGCCCAGGATCGGGAAGACGCCCTTGAAGAAGAGGTCGCGGGCGGAGCGGCCGAGGTCCTTGCGGAAGTACCAGACGCAGGCGAAGGCCGTCAGCGAGTAGTAGAAGCAGATCATCAGGCCGAGCGCGAAGATCGTGTCGGTCAGGACGTTCTCGCTGACCAGGGTCATCACCGTGTAGAAGGCGCCGGTGGCGAGGCCCGCCATGACCGTGGCGCGGCCCGGGGTCTTGAACTTCGGGTGGACCTTGGCGTAGGAGGCCGGCAGGGCCTCGTACGTCGACATGGCCAGGACCGTACGGGCCACCGGGATGAAGGTGGTCTGCAGGGAGGCGGCGGCGGAGGCCAGGACCGCGATGAAGAGCAGGATGCCGAGCATCGGGCCCATCACCGGGCCGGCGAGGGCCGCGAAGACGTTGTCGGAGGTGTCCGGGTTGCCGAGGCCGAGGCCCTTGTCGCCGGAGCCGACGGCCATCTGGGCGGCGATGCCGGTGGCCAGGTAGGAGCCGACCAGGACGATCATCGCGATGAGCGAGGCGCGGCCCGGGGTCTTGGCGGAGCCGGTGGTCTCCTCGTTGGTGGCCAGGCAGGCGTCCCAGCCCCAGTACATGAAGATCGAGAGCGAGAGTCCGGCGGTGAAGGCCGCCATGGACTCGACCGCGAAGGGGTTCATCCAGGACCAGGAGAAGTCCAGGCCGGTGTCGAAAGTGCCGGCGGAGGCCTTCTGGAAGGCCATGGCCACGAAGATGGCGAGGACGGCGAGCTGGAGGCCGACCAGGGCGTACTGGATGCCCTTGGTGGCGGTCATGCCGCGGTAGCTGATGGCCGTCGCGATGGCGATCAGGGTGAGGCAGGTGGCGATGTGGGCGAACTTGTTGTCGTCCAGGGCCGCGATCGACGGATTGCCCGTGATCTCACCGGCCAGCAGCCAGAAGTACGAGGTGGCCACGCCCGCGAGGTTGGAGAGCACGATGATCGTGGCGATCACCAGGCCCCAGCCGCACATCCAGCCGATCCGCGGGCCGAAGGCCTTGACGGTCCAGGTGAAGGAGGTGCCGCAGTCCGGCATGGCCTTGTTGAGCTCGCGGTAGGCGAAGGCCACCAGGAGCATCGGGAGGAAGCCGGCGAGGAACACCGCCGGCATCTGCACGCCGACCTCACCGGCCGTGGAGCCGAGGGTCGAGGTCAGGCAGTAGACGGGGGCGACGGTGGAGATGCCGATGACGGCACTGCCCACCAGTCCGACGGACCCCTTGCCGAGGCCCTTGCCGCGGACGTCGCCCTCGGCGACGCCGCTTACCGTGTCTCCGACCTGAGGCCGAACGTCCAGCTGAGTCATGAGTCAGGACGTTAGACGGTGCGTTTTCCACATCTGGAGGTCTTAAGTCCGCATCACGGACCGGCAAAATGCCTTTGATTCTCGAGATCGAGAGTCTTCACGGGCTCGCAATACAAGGTTCACTTGAGTCTTCGGCCGTGGTTCACCAGGCATTGGACATGACGTTCCGCTATACGGAAACCGCAGCCTTGCCCGTTTTCTACCCTTTTCAACTTTCCCGTGTGACCGCCGCCACTTTCCCCCTGGTCGTTTGCCGTTGACATGATCATCGCCATAAAGTCCGGGCCGTGCGTATCAAGTCAATGATCACCACTGTCACGGCCGTTACGGCCCTCCTCACCCTCGCCACCGCCTGCGGAGGCGGCGGCAACCCGGCGATCGGCGGCATCGGCGGGGATTCCGTCGCCGGCGGCACGGGCCACGCCAACGGGGTGGGCGACGGCGGCCCCGACGAGGGCACCCTGGAGAACCCGACCAAGAACGGCGGGGTCAACGGCAACGCCCCGAAGGACGGGACGGCGTTCCAGAAGCTCCCCAAGGCCGGCACCATCGCCGCGGCCGCCCGCTTCGTCAACGGCCACACCAAGTGCACCGAGATCACCACGACGAAGGACGGCTACGAGTACTGGGACGAGGACGCCAAGTACGACGGCAAGTACTCCGTCACCGAGCGCGGCAGCTGCGACCGGGGCGACACCCGCATCTTCATGATCAAGGACCCCAAGGTCTTCCAGGCCGCCTTCAAGGCCGAGGTCGATGCGAAGGAGGGGAAGGGCAACCCCAACAGCGGGATCGTCGTCGGCCAGGACTTCACGGTCGGGTCGACCCGCTCGACCGCGATGGCCGCCCTCCTGAAGCCGCAGGCCGGGCTGCTCATGCTCAACTGCCACCCGGACTTCAAGCCGCCGAGCGGCTTCCGGAAGGAACCCGCCCTGGTCAAGGGCTGCGTCCTCACCGACTACTACAAGGACTGACGGCCCCGGCCGGGGCGGCGCGTGCCGCCCCGGCCGGCTGTCTTCTCAGCCCGTCCAGACGATCGACTGCATCTCGCTGTAGGCGTGCAAGGCGTACGAGCCCACGTCCCGGCCCACGCCCGAACGCTTGAAGCCGCCGAACGGCGCCTCCATGTTGCGGCCGATGGTGTTCACGCCCACCCCGCCCGCCCGCAGCCTGCGCGCCACCCGGAAGGCGCGCGCCGAGTCCCCGGACCACACGTAGCTCAGCAGGCCGAAGTCGCTGTCGTTGGCCAGCCGGACCGCCTCGTCCTCGCCGCTCTCCCCGTCCCCGTCGAAGGGGACCACGACCACGACCGGGCCGAAGATCTCCTCCCGGACCACGCGCATGTCGTTCGTGCAGTCCACGAGGAGGGTGGGCGCCACGTAGAAGCCGCGGCCCTCCCCCACCACCGGACGCTCGCCGCCGAAGGCGATCCGCGCCCCCTCCTTGCGGCCCAGCTCCACGTACGACTCCACGCGGTCCCGGTGCGCCGCCGAGATCACCGGACCCACCACCGTGCCCGCCGCCGCCGGGTCGCCGACCTTCATGAAGGCCAGGTAGCCGGTGAGCTTCTCGATCAGCCGGTCGTAGACCGACCGGTGCGCGATCACCCGGGTCGGAGCCGTGCAGATCTGCCCGGAGTAGAAGGAGAAGGTCGTCCCGATCCCCATCACCGCCGCGTCCAGGTCCGCGTCGTCCATGACGACCGCCGCGCCCTTGCCGCCCAGCTCCATCAGCTGCCGCTTCATGCTCCGGCCGCAGACCTCCGCGATGCGCTGACCGACGCCCGTGGAGCCGGTGAAGGACACCATGTCCACGTACGGGGAGTCGACGGCGGCCTCGCCGACCTCCACCGACCGCCCCGACACCACGTTCACCACGCCCGCCGGGACCCCGGCCTCGTGGAGCGCCTCGGCCATCTTGAACACCGACAGCGGATCCTGCGGGGCCGGCTTGACCACCACCGTGTTGCCCATGGCCAGGGCCGGGGCCACCTTGCCCGCCGGATTCGCCCACGGGTTGTTGTACGAGGTGATGCAGGTGACCACGCCGACCGGCTGGCGCACCTCCAGCGCCCCCAGGATGCTCGCCTTCCCCATCGGGCCGGCCTCCGTCACCTGCGGCGGAAGACCCCGCTCCACCGGCTCCAGGGCGCCCTTCGCGTACCGCCGGAAGCGGGAGACCCCGACCCCGACCTGCATGCCGCGCGCGATCCCGGTCGGCGCGCCCGTCTCCGCCCGGGCCAGCGCGGCCCACGGCTCGAACTCCCGCTGCATGATGTCGGCGGCCCGGTCGAGGATCGCCGCCCGCTCCTCCGGCCGCGTACGGGACCAGGTCTCGAAGGCTCCGGCGGCGGCGCGCGCCGCCTCCTCGACCTGGGTCCGCGAGGCCTCGGGGGCGAGGCCGACCACGGATTCGTCCGCCGGGTTGACCACCTCGTAGTGGCCGCCCCCGGGCTCCACCCACTCGCCGCCGATGTAGAGCTTCTGCGCGTCCGCGTCCGTCATCGGGTGCTCACCGTCCTCGTGTCCCGGCCGGACCGGAGCACGATGCCCGGTATCGCGCCCGTCACCTCGTCGTCGCGGACGGTCTCCACGCCGTTGACCCGTACGGACACGATCCCGATGGCCCGCGCGTCCAGCCGCGGGCTGTCCCCGGGCAGGTCGTGCACGAGCGTCGCCGGGCCGGCCTCGATCCGCTCGGGGTCGAAGAGCACCAGGTCCGCGTGGTAGCCCTCCGCTACGCGCCCGCGCTCGCGCAGCCCGAACAGCTGGGCCGGATCGTCCGTGAGCATCCGTACCGCCTGCTCCAGCGGGACCAGCTTGCGGCCGCGCAGGCAGTCGCCGAGGAAGCGGGTCGTGTACGGGGCCCCGCACATCCGGTCCAGGTGCGCGCCGGCGTCGGAGCCGCCGAGCATGACGTCCTCGTGCTGCCAGGTCTCGGCGCGCAGGGCCCAGCTCGCCGGGTCGTTGTCGGTGGGCATGGGCCACAGGACCGTACGCAGGTCGTCGTTGGCGCAGATCTCCACCAGGCAGTGGAAGGGGTCCTGTCCGCGCTCGGCCGCGATGTCGTTGACGACCCGGCCGCTGAGCCCCTCGTTCTCCTTGCTGTACGTGTCTCCGATGACGTAGCGCCCGAAGTTGGCGAGGCGGCGGAAGACGCCGGCCTCCTTGCTGTCGGCGCGGCGCAGCATCTCGGCGCGGACGTCCGCGTCGCGGAGCTTCTCGATCCGCTCGGGGACGGGCAGGCCGAGGACCTCACCCCAGCCGGGGATGAGGTTGAGCGCGCAGAAGGTGCCGAGCGACATGTTCATGGGGGTGAGGATCGGCATGGTGAGGGCGACGATCCGGCCGCCCGCCTTGCGGGCGCGCTCGCTCGGGATCAGCTGGCGCGGGACGCGCTCCGGGACGGCGGCGTCGATGGTGAGGACGTTCCAGTTGAGGGGGCGCCCGGCGGCGGCGCTCATGTCGACGAAGAGGTCGATCTCCTCGTCCGAGAACTGGTCGAGGCAGCCGGCGACGATGGCTTCGAGCTGGGTGCCCTCGTGGTCGGCGACCGCTCGGGAGAGGGCGAGGAGCTCGGCGGGCTGGGCGTGCCGGGAGGCCACGGGGGCGCCGGCTCCGTCGGAGTGGGTGGAGGACTGGGTGGTGGACAGGCCCCAGGCGCCGGCGTTCATGGCGTCGTGGAAGAGGGCCAGCATCTCGTCCAGCTGCTCGGGGGTGGGCTGGCCGCCGACGGCCGCCTCGCCCATCACGTGCCGGCGGAGCGCGCAGTGGCCGACCATGAAGCCGGCGTTGACGGCGATGCGGCCGTCGAGCGCGTCGAGGTACTCCCCGAAGGTGGACCAGGTCCAGTCGACGCCCTCCTCCAGGGCGGCGAGGGCCATCCCTTCGACCTTGCTCATCATGCGGCGGGTGTAGTCGGCGTCTTCCGGGCGGGCCGGGTTGAGCGGGGCCAGGGTGAAACCGCAGTTGCCGCCGGCGACGGTGGTGACGCCGTGGTTCATGGAGGGGGTGGCGTACGGGTCCCAGAAGAGCTGGGCGTCGTAGTGGGTGTGCGGGTCGATGAAGCCGGGGGTGAGGACGAGGCCGGTGGCGTCCTCGGTGGTGCGGGCCTCTTCCGTGACCGTACCCGGCGGGGCTATGAGGGCGATCCGGCCGTCGCGCAGGCCGACGTCTGCGGTGCGGGCGGGGGCGCCGGTGCCGTCCACGACGGTCGCGCCCTTGATCAGGTGGTCGAGCATGACGTCCCTTCTCGGGTGAGTTGGGGCTCCGCCCCAAACCCCGCTCCTCAAACGCCGGAGGGGCTGGACTTTGGCTGATGCCGTCCGCCAAGCCCGGCTGAATTGCCCGCAGGGCAATTTCAGCCTCGCCGGCGTTTGAGGCGCGGGGTGCGGGGCGGAGCCCCGGAGCGGCGCCGCACACGCAAAGGCTGAGCCCCGCGCCCCGGCCGGTGGCCGCCCGGCCGGGGCAGGGTTCGGGGCGGCGGTCCGGGAAGACGCCGTCCCCGTACTGGGCGCTACGCGGCCTGGCGGAAGCGGGTGGTCCGGTGGACCGGGTCGGTGTCGATGTGGGGGATGACGTGCTCACCGATCAGCTTGATCGTGGTGAGCGTGTCCTCCTTGGAGACCCCCGTCGGCAGACCGAAGGACAGCTGGTCGGCCCCCGCCTGCTCCCACCGCTTGCACTGGGCCCGGACCTCCGACGGGTCACCGCAGATCAGCAGCTCCTCGGCGATGAGGAGTTCGATGATCTCCGCGTTGTACTCCGGGAGGGTCTCGGGCCACTGCGGGATGGCCTCCGGCCGCGGGAACGTGTCGTGGTAGCGGAACACCAGCGACTGGAAGCGGTTCATGTTCGCGTTGACCGCGATCTCCACCGCCTTCTCATGCGTCTCCGCGCAGATCGCCGTCGAGGTGACCATGACGTTGTCGTTGACGAAGGCGCCGATGGCCTTCGCCTCCTGGATCGCCGTCTTGTACTGCTCCAGGACCCACTCCATGTCCGAGACCTTCTGGACGCTGAAGCCGAGGACTCCGAGCCCCTTCTTCGCGGCCATCGCGTACGAGGTGGGCGAGCCGGCGGCGTACCACATGGCCGGGTGCGCCTTCCCGTACGGCTTGGGGAAGACCTTCCGCGGCGGCAGCGACCAGTGCTTGCCGTTGAACCCCTCGTACTCCTCCTGGAGGAACATCTTGGGGAACTCCGCGATGGTCTCCTCCCAGATCTCCTTGGTCCCGTTCATGTCCTCGATGCCCGGGAGGAATCCGAGGATCTCGTGGCTGCCCGCGCCGCGGCCGGTGCCGAATTCGAAGCGGCCCTTGGAGAGGTGGTCGAGCATGGCGACCTTCTCGGCCACCTTGACCGGGTGGTTCACCGGGGCGAGCGGGTTGAAGATGCCGGAGCCGAGGTGGATGCGCTCGGTGGCGTGGGCGAGGTACCCGAGGAACACCTCGTTCGCCGACAGGTGCGAGTACTCCTCCAGGAAGTGGTGCTCCGAGGCCCAGGCGTACTTGAAGCCCGACTTGTCGGCCTGGATGACGTACTCGGTCTCCTCGATCAGCGCCTTGTGCTCTGCCTCGGGGTCGACCTTGGACCGCGCCTCAGGCACGTATCCCTGCACAAAGAGCCCGAATTCCAAGGGGTTCACCGTCCTTTGGTTTCTGACGTTGCGTCAGATTTGATGTCTCGACTGTTCCATCGCGGGGGCGGGAGCGTCAATACCTGACGCTCCATCAGATATCTGCCGGAGGCCGCTACAGGATGCTGACGCCCGCCATCCAGCCCCCGTCGATGACGAACGGCTGGCCGGTGATGTACGAGGAGTCGTCGCCGGTCAGGAAGAGGGCCAGCTTGGCGATCTCCTCCGGCTGCCCGACCCGCCCCATCGGCACGACCCGCTTGTACAGCTCGGCCATCGCGTCCCTGGCCTCGTCGGTCATGTTCGCCGGATCCAGCAGGCCGGGATTGGCCATCGGGGTGTCCACGGCGCCCGGGCACATCGCGTTGACCCGGATGTTCTTGGCGGCCAGCTCCAGGGCCGCCACCCGGGTCAGGCCGAGGATCGCCGCCTTGGTCGCGGCGTACGTGCCGACGTAGGCCATGCCCGTCAGGCCCGTGTAGGAGGAGGTGTTGACGATGGTGCCGCCGCCGGCCGCCTCGATCTCGGGGGCGACGGACTTGATGCCGAGGAAGGCACCCACCTGGTTGACCTGGACCACCTGCTGGAACTCCTCCAGCGGGGTCGCGGTCAGCTCGTTGAAGCGCAGGATGCCCGCATTGTTGACCAGGCCGTCGATCCGGCCGCCGAAGGCCTCCTTGGCGGTGGCTATCGCCGCCGCCCAGTCCTCCTCGCGGCTGACGTCCATCCGCACGTACCGGGCCCGGTCCTCGCCGATGTCCTTGGCCACGGCCGCGCCCTGCTCGTCCAGCACGTCCCCGAGGAGCACCTTGGCGCCCTCGGCGGCGAAGAGGCGGGCCTCCTGCTCGCCCTGGCCGCGTGCGGCGCCGGTGATGATCACTACGCGTCCGTCCAGCTTGCCCATGCCGATGCTCCTAGTCGTTGAGGAGGGGGGCCACCTCGGCCCCGAAAGCGGTGATCTGGTCGACGAGTTCGGCGCGGTCGCGATTGCGGAAGCGGACCTGGATCTGGTCCACGCCGAGCGCCTTGTACTCCCGCAGGGAGGCGGCGAGCGCCTCCGCCGGGCCGGTGAGGGTCCGGCGGCCGGTGTCCCAGCCGGGCTCGCCGACGTAGAGCGGCTCGGTGATCGCCCCGAACTCGACGGGGCCCTCGATCCCGGCCTCCTCCCTGAGCGCCCTGATACGGGCGATCTGCGCCGGGAGCCGGTCGCGCGGGTCGCCCTGCGGAAGCCAGCCGTCCCCGCGGACGGCGGCCCGGCGCACGGCGGCGGGCGAGGAGCCGCCGACCCAGACGGGGATCCGCTCCTGGGCGGGGCGGGGCAGCTGGCCGAGGTCCTTGAAGGAGAACAGCTCGCCCTGGAACTCCGGGTACTCCTCGGGGCCGAGGGCGGCCCGCAGCGCGTCGAGGGTCTCGTCGAGGACGGCCCCGCGGCGGGCGAAGTCCACGCCGAGGATCTCGAACTCCTCCTGCACGTGCCCCGCGCCGACACCGAGGATCAGCCGGCCGCCGGAGAGGTGGTCGAGGGTGGCGTACTGCTTGGCGCTGATCAGCGGGTGGCGCAGGCCGAGGATGGCGACGTGGCTGAGGAGCCGGACGTGCTCGGTGATGCCGGCGAGGAAGGAGAGGGTGGCCACGGGGTCGTACCAGATGGTGCTCATGGGGCCCGCGAGCCGCCGCGGGATGGCCACGTGGTCGCAGGTGGCCACGTACCCGAAGCCGGCCCGGTCGGCGGCCCGCGCCACCTCGGCGAGGTCGGCGGCCGTGGCCGTCGCCTCCCAGGGCTCGGCGTAGATGGTGCTCTGCGACTGGACCGGGAGCTGCATCCCGTAGACCAGCCGACCTTGCGGAAACACGCGCGCCATGCCGGACCCGCCTCGCCTTCGTCTGCTCCGTCTGCCGATTCGTCATATCGGTGCCGGGCCATCGTCGTAGCTGACGGACCGTCAGGCAAGGGGTGGCGCGGAAGCCCGGTTCATCCGAGCGGCTCCGCACGCCGCCCGGAACCGGCCGCGGGGGGAGCGGCGGGACGAATAACATTCCCTTTGTTAATCTGGTTCCATGACCGACCAGCCCGCACCCGGCGAGGGCCCGACCCGGCCCGTTTCCGTATCCCTCCACGAAGGGACGATCGCGGCGCTCAAAGCGCGCACCGGCAAGCGCGGCATGTCCGCATACATCGAGGCGCTCATTCAGCGACAGCTGGAGCGTGACCGGCTCCGAGAGCTGATCGAGGACTCCGAGTCCGTGAACGGTCCGGCCGACCCGGCGGCCGTCGAGGCGAAGCGAGCGATCCTGCGCGGCGAGACCACGGCCTCGTCGGACGCCGCGTGACCGGGGCACTGGCCCTCGACTGCGAGGGGCTCTCCCGCCTCGTGCGCCAGGACCGTGGTCTGCTGGAATGGCTGACGGCCGCCGAAGCCGAGGACATCCGGGTGGTGATCAGCTCGGTCACCCTCGTCGAGGCACGTGATCCCCGAGTGAACCAGGCCCGGTTCGACTACGCGGTCTCCCGCGTGAACATCATCCCGCCGAGCGAGGCCATCGCACGGAACGCGAGCAAGCTGCTTGCCGCCGCCGGGCTGCACGGGCACAAGTACGCGCTGGACGCCATCGTGGCGGCGACCGCCCTCGACCAGGCCGGACCCGTCACACTTCTGACCTCGGATCCCGAGGACCTGTCCGCGCTGTGTGGGAACCGGATCCGGATCATCAGGATCTGACGGACCGAATCCGGATCAGAAGCCTTCCGGGCCCATCGCTATGACCGGCTTCGCCGCCGGGTCCAGGGTTTGCAGGACCTGCCGCATCGCTTCCTTCGGTATGCCGACGCAGCCCTGCGAGGGGCCGTCGTGGTCCACGTGGAGCCAGATGTTGCCGCCCTTGCGCTCGCCCTCCGGCTTCGTCGGGTCCAGCGGGGACCTGCCCGGCTTGCGGTTGAAGTCGATGGCGACGACGTAGTCGAAGGACCCGGCCAGGGACTCGCCGTTCACCCCGCGGCCCGTCGCCACGAAGGCGCGGTCCTTGTCGTACGGGAGCCGGGTGCCGGGCGGCGCGGGCAGCAGGCCGCCCGCGTCGGTCAGCGCGAAGACGCCCTGCGGGGAGGTCAGATCGCCGTACGTGCGCTCCGTGGACCAGCCCTTCGCGCCGTTGCGGGCCGGCCAGCTCGCGGCCCGGACCCAGTCGGCGCCCGCCTCGGGGCGGGTGTAGAGCGTGGCCGTGGACTCCGAGGAGTCCCGGGCCTTGCCGGTGACGAGGACGAGCTGGCGGGACTCGGCCGGGATCTTCGCCCGGGTCTGCTCGCTGATGCCGGTCAGGCCCTGGAGCCCGGCCCGCTCGGCGTCGCGCGCCGCCCGCTCCGGGGCCGCCGGACGGCCGTCCGAGCGGGCCTGCGGGGCGGCGGTGCCGCCCGTCTTCTCGTCGAGGGAGTACAGCCAGCCCGCCGTGAAGGTCAGCAGGCCGAAGGTGGCGGCGAGGGCCACGCGGCGGGACGCGGGTGCTTGTCGGGAGCGTGCTCGGGCGTGCTTGCTCATTGGACCGACCGTACATGAGCCGATCTTCAACGCGACCGGGCGCCGTCCGGCCGCCCGGGGTCCGCCGGCGGGAAGCGGACGCTGATCGTCAGCCCGCCGTCGGGCTCCGGATTGGCCCGCGCCACCAGCTCGGCCCCGTGCGCCCGCGCGATCGACGCCACGATCGAAAGCCCCAACCCGGCGCCCTCACCTGCGGTGTGCTGCCGCTCGGCGCTCCGCCGGAAGGGCTCCAGGAGCATCGGCACCTCGGCCGGATCGATCAACGGCCCGGTGTTGGACACCGTCAGCTCCCCGTCGATGGTGGTCGCCACGGCGAGCCGGCCGCCCGCACGGTTGTGACGTACGGCATTGCCCAGCAGGTTCCGTACGAGGTGGCCCAGCAGCGTCCGGTCGCCCGTCACGGTCAGCGCGGCGAGCGTCCGCTCCACCGTCAGCCCCTGCTGCGGGCAGGCCGCCAGCTCGACCGCCGCGAGCTCCGCGAGGTCCACCGGCTCGCCCGGCCGGCCGGACTCCAGCCCCTCCTCCGACACCGCGAGCAACAGCAGCGACTCGATGAGGTGCTCGCTGGAGTCCGCGACGCCGATCAGCTTCTCCCGGATCCGGGCCACCCGCGCCGGCGGGGGATCCCCCGCCAGCCCGATCTCGGCCGCCGCCCGCTGCACCGCGAGGGGGGTGCGCAGCTCGTGCGCCGCGTTCGCCGCGAACCGCCGCTGGGCGGAGACCAGATGCTCCATGCGCCCCAGCATCGCGTCGAAGGTGTCGGCGAGTTCCTTCAGCTCGCCGGGCGGGGCGTCGAGCGCGATCCGCTCGTGCAGGTTCTCGCCGGAGAGCCGGCGCGCCGTCCCGGTGATCACCGCGACGGGGCGCAGCACCCGGCCGGCCATCCACCAGGCCAGCCAGATCGACAGGACGGCGAAGGCGGCGAGGGCGATGAGCGAGACGGTCAGCAGCCGGCGCTGCGCGGCCTCGGTGACGGCGTCCGACACGGTGTGGGCGTAGACGCGGTAGCCCCGCAGCTCCTCCGCGGAGGGCAGCTCGCCCGGCGCCGCCGTCCCGGCGGGCACGGGGCTGCGGCCGGGATCCGGCTCCGGCTGCCGCTCGCCGCGGCGGAGCGCGGGGCTGACCGTGCTCACGGCTCCGCTGACGCTCGTGTACAGCCCCTGGCCGACCAGGACGTAGACCAGCGCGACCAGTCCGCCGCCCGCGAGGAGCAGCAGGGCCCCGTACAGCGCGGTGAGGCGGGCGCGCTCGGTGCGGGGGCGGCCCCGCAGGGCGCCGAAGCCCTTCATCCGGCGATCCGGTAGCCCGCGCCCGGCACCGTCTCGATCACCGGCGGGTCGCCCAGCTTGGCGCGGAGCTTGCTCAGCGTGACGCGGACGGCGTTGGTGGAGTAGCTGGTGTCCTCCTCCCACACCTCCTCGATCAGGTCGTCGCTGCTGACCACCGCGCCCTCGGCCCGCAGCAGTGCCTCCAGTACGGCGAACTCCTTGCGCGACAGCGCGAGCCGGTGCCCGTCGCGGGTGGCGGTGCGGCGCGCGGTGTCGATGGCGATCCCGGCCCGCTCCAGTACGGGCGGCAGGGCGGGGCGGGCGCGCCGGCCGAGGGCCAGGACCCGGGCGAGGAGCTCGTCGTAGGCGAAGGGCTTGGTGAGGTAGTCGTCGGCGCCCAGGCCCAGGCCCTCGACGCGGTCCCGTACGGTCCCGGACGCCGTCAGCATCAGCACGCGGGTCAGCAGCCGCTCGCGCACCACCTGCCGGCAGACCTCGTCGCCGTGCAGGCCGGGCAGATCGCGGTCGAGGACGAGGACGTCGTACGCGCCCAGGCGCAGGCGCCGCAGGGCCTCCAGTCCGTCGGCCGCCTCGTCGACGGCCAGCGCGTCGCGGCGCAGCCCTTCGGCGATCATCTCCCGGAGGAATTCCTCGTCCTCCACCACCAGTACGCGCATGGCGTCCTCTTTACCGGAGACCGGCATTTCGTCGTTGTAAGCGGAGGCGGAGAGGGAAGCGAAATCCCGGTCCGGCGCAGGCTCGGGCCCATGAAGCGATCCCTCATCATGACCACGGCCGCGGCGTTCACCGGGCTGGCCCTCGCCGTCACCGGATGCTCGGCCGGGAACGGCTCCGGAAGCGACAAGGGCAGCAGCGGTGGCGGCGGCAACGGCCCCAGCGCCCAGCAGATCGACGACGCGCTCAAGTTGCGCAAGTGCCTGCGCGAGAACGGCATAGACGCGCCCGACCCCGCACCCGGCCAGGATCCGCGCGGCCTCGCCCTGGGCGGCGACGTCGACCAGGGGAAGCTCCAGGAGGCCATGAAGACCTGTGGCGCGCAGGGACCTGGCGGCGGCAACGGCATCACGCAGGAGCAGAAGGACCTGGCGCTCAAGCAGGCCCAGTGCATGCGCGCGAACGGCGTAAACGTCAAGGACCCGGAGTTCCGCGACAACGGCATGACCCCGATGGAGGTCCCCAAGGGCCAGGAGAAGGCCTTCGAGGAGGCCATGAAGAAGTGTGAAGCCGCCCGATGAGGAAACGGAAGCGGAGCACATGGCTCCTGGCCGCCGTGGCGGCGGTGCTGGCCGTATCGGGCGGCGGCTACGGCTACGCGGTGCTGGCGCAGCCGCAGCAACAGCAGCCACGGCAGCAGCGGGACGGGCTGCCCCCGGACACGGCGCCGGTGCGGCGCGGGGACCTCAGCGTCGTCCTCCAGGCCGAGGGCACCCTGGGCTACGCGCAGGAGCGCAAGCTGAACGCGGCCGGGCCGGGCGTGATCACGTGGAGCGCGGGCGAGGGCACGGCGGTCGAGCGGGACGGGAAGCTGTACGAGGTCAACGGCCGGCCGGTGCGGCTGATGTACGGGGCCGTCCCGATGTACCGGCCGCTGAAGGCCGGTGACAAGGGCGAGGACGTCAAGCAGCTCAAGCGGAACCTCCAGGCGCTGGGGTACGGGACGGGGCTCGACCCGGAGGACCCCGCCTTCACGGCGGGTACGGCGACGGCGGTCAAGCGCTGGCAGAAGGCGCACAAGGCGGCGGAGACGGGCGAGGTCGGCAAGGAGGACGTGACCTTCGCGTCCGGGCCGCAGCGCATACGGAAGACCGACGCCGCGGTCGGCGACGAGCCGGGGCCGGGCAGACCGGTGCTGACGCTGACCGGCACCGAGCGGATCGTGCGGATCCGGCTGGACGCGGCGAAGGCGGGGGCCGGGGCGGCGAAGACGGGCGAAAAGGTCACCGTGCGGCTGCCGGGGGGAGCCTCCGCCACCGGGCGGATCGATTCGGTGGGCGGTGGCTCCGGCTCCGGCTCCGGCTCCGGCTCCGGCTCCGGAAGCGACGGCGGCAGCAGAGGCGACGGCGACGGCGACAAGAAGGCCGAGGTCGAGGTGATCGTCGCCTTCGACGACCCGGCCCAGATCAAGGCCCCCGACCAGTCCCCGGTCTCGGTCGGCCTCACCGGCGAGACCCGCAAGGGCGTGCTCTCCGTACCGGTCAACGCACTGCTGGCACTGACCGGCGGAGGCTTCGGCGTCCAGGTCGTCGAGGACGGCCGGGTGCGCGAGGTACGGGTGGAGCTGGGCATGTTCGGCAACGGCCGGGTCGAGGTGACCGGCGGCTCCATCGAGGAGGGCATGCGGGTGGGGGTCCCGAAACCATGACGGACATGACCGAAACGGCTCCGGTGGTCGAACTGTCCGGAGTCACCAAGGAGTACCCGGGCGGGGTCACGGCGCTGCACGGCGTGGACCTGACCGTCGTGAGCGGCGAACTGCTCGCCATCGTCGGCCCGTCCGGCTCCGGGAAGTCCACCCTGCTGCACATCGTCGGCACCCTCGACCGGCCGACCGCCGGCCGGGTCGCCATCGCCGGGTACGACATCGCGGCCCTGTCGGACCGGGCACTGTCGGCCCTGCGCTCGCGCCACGTCGGCTTCGTCTTCCAGTCCTTCCACCTCGTACCGGGCATCAGCGCCCGGGCGAACGTCGCCGAGGGGCTGCTCTACTCCGGCCTCTCGCGGGCGGAGCGCGGCCGCCGGGCGGCCGAGGCCCTGGAGCGGGTCGGCCTCGGCGACCGGATGGACCACCGGCCGCACGAGCTGTCCGGCGGGCAGAAGCAGCGCGTGGCGATCGCCCGCGCGGTGGCGGGGTCGCCGGACCTGCTGCTCGCCGACGAGCCGACCGGCGCTCTGGACACGGCGTCCGGGGAGGCGGTGATGGAGCTGCTGCACGAGCTGAACCGGGACGGGGCCACCATCGCCGTGATCACCCACGACAACGAGATCGCGGCGAGCCTGCCCCGGCAGGTGCGGATCCGGGACGGGCGGATCGTGGGCGACGTACGGCGCACGGCGGTGGTCGCGTGAGGGGCACAGGAAGGCCGCTCCGGCCGCCGAGGCTGTCCCCGCGGGACGTCCTGCACGTCGGATCGGCGGGGCTCCGCGCCCGCCCGACGCGGGTCTTCCTCTCCGCGCTCGGCATCGCCATCGGCATCGCGACGATGATCGCGGTGGTCGGCATCTCGGCCTCCAGCCAGGCCAAGCTGCTGCGCGAACTCGACAGGCTGGGCACGAACATGCTGGTCGCCACCCCCGGCCAGGGGATGTTCAACGGTCAGGACACCAAGCTGCCCAAGGACTCCCCCGGCATGATCGCCCGTATCGAGGGGGTCGAGTCGGTCGGCACCACCGGTGACGTCGCCGAATCCGTACGCCGGTCGGAGAACATCCCGAAGGAGGAGACCGGCGGCATCGCGCTGAAGGCGGCGAAGGACGACCTGCTCGGCACCCTGCGGGCGGAAATGGCCTACGGAACCTGGCTCAACGGGGCGACCGCCCGCTACCCGTCCGTGGTCCTCGGCGACGTCTCCGCACGCCGGCTCGGCATCACCCGGCCCGGCGGGCAGGTCTTCATCGGCGGCCGGTACTTCACGGTGATCGGCATCCTGGGGCCGGTCCCGCTGGCTCCGGAGATCGAACGCTCCGCCCTGATCGGCTGGGACGCGGCCGAACGGCTGCTGGGCTTCGACGGCCACCCGACGGCGGTCTACGAGCGGTCGGCGGACGACAGGGTGAGGCAGGTGCGGGGGCTCATCGCCCCGACGGCCAACCCCCAGACCCCGAGCGCCGTCTCGGTCAGCGACCCGTCGGCGGCGCTCCAGGCGAAGGCGGCCACGGAGGGCGCCTTCAGCACGCTGCTGCTGGGCCTGGGCGGAATCGCCCTGCTGGTGGGCGGGGTCGGGGTCGCCAACACCATGATCATCTCGGTGCTGGAACGCCGCCACGAGATCGGCCTTCGCCGCTCCCTGGGCGGCACGAAGGGGCAGATCCGGATCCAGTTCGTCACGGAGTCCCTGCTCCTGTCCGGACTGGGCGGCCTGGCCGGCATCGCCCTGGGCGCGGCGGCCACGGCCGTCTACGCCCAAGCGGGCGGCCTCCCCTGGGTGGTCCCCCTCTGGTCCCTGACGGGCGGCTTCGCCGCCACCCTGACCATCGGCACCCTGGCCGGCCTCTACCCGGCAACCCGCGCCTCCCGGCTGTCACCGACGCTGGCTCTGGCGGCGACGTAGGGAAACCCAGCCTCGCGGGCGTTTGAGGCGCGGGGTCCGGGGGCCAGCCCCGGGCAACGGCCCCGCACCCGCGGGGCGGCGGAGGCCCCATCCGGCCCCACCGGCGTTTGAGGCGCGGGGTCCGGGGACCAGCCCCCGGCAACGGCCCCGCACCCGCGGGGCGGCGGAGGCCCCATCCGGCCCCACCGGCGTTTGGGGCGCGGGGTCCGGGGCAGCGCCCCGGCAGCGGCGTCGCACCCGCGGGGCGGCGCCGCCGGGCCCATCCCCCGCAAGCGATCACCGGCGTACGCTGAACCGATGCGAACTCCACGTCACGCCGCCCGCGTTGTCATCGTGTCCCCCACCGGCTCGGTGTTCCTCTTCCGCGAGAACAACGTGGAGGTCGGCATCCACTGGCTGCCGCCGGGCGGCGGCATAGACCCCGGCGAGACCCCCGAGGAGTGCGTACGCCGCGAGCTGCGCGAGGAGACCGGCTGGACCGACCTCGACCCCGGCCGGCTCCTCTGCACCTGGGAGCACGACTTCACGCACCAGGGCGTCCCCGTCCGCCAGCACGAGCACATCTACCTCACCACCGGCCCCCGCCGGGAACCGGTCCTCGAGGCGCCCGACATCCACTGGCAGTGGCTCTCCCCGCAGCGGCTGGCCACCCTCGGCGAACCGCTGTGGCCGCCGCGGCTGCCGGAGCTCCTGGCGAACGCCCCTGCGGAACCGGTGCACTTGGGGCTGCTGGCGTAGGGGGGAGGCCGCCCCTACCGCTTGGCGGTACCGGTACCGGTACCGGCGGCGCCACCCGTGGCCTTCGCGTACAGCGACGCGGCATAGTCGCCGAGGACCGTGCTGGTCGACACGTCGTCCGTGTCGCCTCCCGTGAGGATGCCGATGATCTTCCCGTCACGCGCGATCCACGCGCTGCCGCTGGTCCCGCCCGGGAAGTCCGCGCAGTCGAAACGCTGCTGGGTCGCACTCTCGCGGACGGTGACCGCCGTGCACGTACGGGGAACCTTGCGGTCGGCGGGGTACCCGGTGACGGTGACCTCCTCACCCGCGCGCCCACTGGTGTCCAGCACGGCCGCGCCGGTCACGTCCTCGATGGTGCGACCCTTGTCGTCGGGGGCCAGGCGGGCGAAGGCGAGGTCGTAGTCGTCATCCGTACCCTCGGCCCAACGGCCGTCCTCGAAGGCTTCCTCGATCTTCCATGTGCCGTACGGGGCAACCCCGTTGGCGTACGCGGGTGCGAACACGGCCGTACCGTTGCTCTGGTCCCCGTCGAGCAGGCAGTGCCCGGCGGTGACGATCAGGTTCCGGCCGGGGCTGTGCACCACGGTGGCGGTGCAGAAGTGGTCGCTGTCCAGGCCGTTGGTGAACAGGGCCCCGGTGAAGGCCGCGGGCCCGCCCGGCTGGGGGGTGACGGCCGGCGGCAGCGTGGTGCCGGGAGGCGCGGAGAGCTGAGGCTTCGCCGCTTGCGAACGCGACGGAGCCGTCGCCGACCCGGTCGGCGCGGCCTTCGCCCGCACGGGCGCAGCCCCCTCCGGCGGCGGCACCAGCTCGGCCACGGCGGCGGAGGCCCCCAGAGCCGCAACAGCGCACAACACCGCCGTCACCACGTTCCGCCTGTCCACCGGCATGATGATCCTTCCGCTTTGCCCCGGCGAAGCATGCCCCGCGGGCGGGGCTGGGTGCAAGGGGCGGGCCCTGCACGCCGTCACGCGGGGGCGGAGCCTCCACCCCCCCTCTCACGACCACCCGATAGCGGTGGTTGCCCACCCGCCCCCTCGGGTTGGCCAGGCCTGCTGGTCGGCGGCTTCGGGGTGTTGTCGTGCGGGGCCGTGACGAAGTCGCCCGGGAAGGCCGCCGGGGGAGGTCCGGTCCACCCCCGGCTGGGGGCCGGGTGAGGGTCAAGATGACAAACGGGCGGAAATTCGGGTGCGGGGGTGGGAAGCGGTGCGTAGCGTCGGGGGACGTGGAACCGCTCAGTGAGAAACAGATCCGCTCGTCCTTCGTGAACTGCACCAAGGGCGAGGCGACGCGCCTGAAGATCCCGCTCGATTTCGGCGAGTTGCCGTGGCAGGACCTCGATTTTCTGGGGTGGGTCGATCCGGGCGCTCCGCTGCGGGCGCATCTCGTCGTGCCGCGGGCCGAGGGGGCGGTCGGGATCACCCTGCGGGTGCCGGGCGCGACGCGGACCAGTGCGGTGAAGTCCAGCCTCTGCCAGCTCTGCCTCACCGGGCACGCCTCGTCCGGCGTGACCCTGCTCACCGCCCCGCTGGCGGGCGTCCGGGGCCGCCAGGGCAACACCGTGGGTGTGTACGTGTGCGCCGACCTTGCCTGCTCCCTGTACGTACGGGGCAAGCGGCAGCCGAAGCTGCGCGCGGGGCGGCACGAGGAGAGCCTGACGGTGGAGGAGCGGATCGAGCGGACCCTGGGGAACCTGGACGCCTTCGTGGCGCGGGTCGTCCAGGGTTAGTCAGCTGTCCCGCGCGGCACTACCCAACGCATCGGTTGGCCCGTCACTTCGGCGATCATGTCGTAGTCGCCGTCGTAGTGCAGGACGGTTGCCCCGTGCCGTTCGGCGGTTGCGGCGATGATCAGGTCGACAACCGACACCGCCTTCCATGTACCCCTGTCGATGAGCTGGGCCTGGACCTCCTTGGCCCGGTCCCACGCCTCGTCGGGGGTCGTGAGCCAGTCGAAGCCCCGGAGTTCCTCGTGCACCTCCTCGGCTTCCGCCTTGCCCCTGACGCTGTACAGCACTTCGAGTTCGATCGCACCGCACAACGCCAGCACGCCCGAGCGCTGCATGGGGTCGAGCACAGCCCGAACAGCCGGCTTCGGGTAGCGGGCGAGTGCGGACTTGTCGATCAGAAAGCGTCCGTTCATGCCGCCTTGCCCTGGACATCAGGAGCGTCGTGCGCAGGTGGCTCTGTCGGCTGGTCGACCGGGCCCGTGAGGTCGGGCAGGCGGCCCTCGGCGAGGCGGGCGAAGAACGCCTCTCGCTTCCGACGCTTGACCACGTCTTCGAGGGCCGCGTTCACCGTCGCGACCTTCGTCTTCGTGCCGAAGATCTCTGCGGCCTCCGCCAGCAGGGCGTCGTCGACGTCGATCACGGTTCTGGCCATGTCGGACCTCCTGGGTATGGGGGCAGCCCGCCCCGTCCACTTAAACGATATCAAGATCGATGGCAAGAGATATCGTTTCTGCGGATGGAGCGGCCCCCTTCCCGAAGCGGCTACGCCCCCGTCCCCGGCCACAGCCCCTCCGGGCTCAGGCCCAGCAAGTCGATCGCGTTGCCGCGCACGATGCGGTCCACCACGTCCGGGGCCAGATGGCCCATCTGGGACTCGCCCACCTCGCGGGACTTCGGCCAGGTCGAGTCCGAGTGGGGGTAGTCCGTCTCGTAGAGGACGTTGGCGACGCCGATCGCGTCCAGGTTCTTCAGGCCGAAGGGGTCGTCGAAGAAGCAGCCGAAGACGTGTTCCGCGAAGAGCTCGGACGGCGGGCGCAGGACCTTCTCGGCGACGCCGCCCCAGGCGCGGTTCTCCTCCCAGACCACGTTCGCGCGCTCCAGGATGTACGGGATCCAGCCGATCTGGCCTTCCGCGTACATGATCTTCAGGTTGGGGAAGCGCTCGAACTTGCCGCTCATCAGCCAGTCGACCATCGAGAAGCAGCAGTTGGCGAAGGTGATGGTGGAGCCGACCGCCGGCGGGGCGTCCGCCGAGGTGGACGGCATGCGGGAGGAGGAGCCGATGTGCATGGCGATGACCGTGCCGGTCTCGTCGCAGGCCTGGAGGAAGGGATCCCAGTAGTCCGTGTGGATGGACGGGAGGCCGAGGTGGGGCGGGATTTCCGAGAAGGCGACCGCGCGGACGCCGCGCGCCGCGTTGCGGCGGACCTCGGCGGCGGCGAGGTGCGCGTCCCACAGGGGGATGAGGGTGAGGGGGATCAGGCGGCCGCGGGCGTCCGGGCCGCACCATTCCTCCACCATCCAGTCGTTGTACGCGCGTACGCCGAGCAGGCCCAGCTCGCGGTCGGAGGCCTCGGTGAAGGTCTGGCCGCAGAAGCGCGGGAAGGTCGGGAAGCAGAGCGCCGACTGGACGTGGTTGACGTCCATGTCCGCGAGGCGGTCGGGAACCGAGAAGGACCCCGGGCGCATCTGCTCGTAGGTGATGACTTCCAGTTTGATCTCGTCGCGGTCGTACCCGACGGCCGTGTCGAGGCGGGTGAGGGGCCGGTGCAGGTCCTCGTACACCCACCAGTCGCCTATCGGGCCGTCGTCGCCCTTGGCACCCATGACGGGGGCGAACTTGCCTCCCAGGAAGGTCATTTCCTTCAAGGGGGCGCGGACGACGCGGGGGCCGATGTCCTTGTACTTGGACGGGAGCCGGTCCCGCCAGACGTGGGGGGGCTCAACCGTGTGGTCGTCCACCGAGATGATCTTCGGGAAGGTCTCCATACCTCATACGGTAGCGCCGATCTGACGAACCGTCAGCTAGTTGGGAGCCGATCGGTCCGGGACGGGCTGACGTGTACGCGCAAGACAGGGCAGACTGACCCTTAAACCGACGGAAGGCAGGGGGACGACAGATGGACGGCGTACCGGCCATCCCGCACCCGCGGAAACACCCCGAGGCCCCTGCGGCTGCCGCCGCACCCGAAGCCGGCCCCGGCTCTGGTCCTGGCCCCGCGGCCGACGCCGGCCCTACGGGCCGCCCTTCCGGGGCGGGGGCCGGGGTGGGCGACGGCGTCACTGCCGACGCGTCCGCGTCCGCGGCTTGGACGGCAACCGCCGCGCGACCCGTCGCCGGGACGGCCGCCGCCCCCGGGGCCGCCGCCGGCTCCCGGTTCGCCGTGCTCGGGCCCATTCGGGCCTGGCGGGGGGCCGAGGCGCTGCCCTCCGGGACCCCGCAGCAGCGGGCCCTGCTGGCCGCGCTGCTGCTGCGCAACGGCCGGACCGCCACCGCGCCCGAGCTCATCGACGCCATCTGGGGCGAGGACCCGCCGCAGCAGGCCCTCGCCACCATCCGGACCTACGCCTCCCGCCTGCGCAAGGTCCTCGACCCCGGGCTGCTCGTCACCGAGTCCGGCGGCTACGCCATCCGCCTGCGCTCCGCCGCCACCCTCGACCTCGGCGTCGCCCGCAGCCTGGCCGCCGACGCCGAGGCCGCCCGCGCGGCCGGGGACCGCGCCCTCGCCCGTACGCTGCTCGCCCGCGCCCTGGACCTGTGGGACGGCGAACCCCTCGCCGGGGTCCCCGGCCCGCACGCGGAGACCGAGCGCACCCGGCTGGAGGAGTGGCGCTTCCAGCTGCTGGAGACCCGCCTCGACCTGGACCTGGAGGTCGGCCACCACGCCGAGGCCGTCTCGGAGCTCACCGCCCTCACCGCCGCCCACCCCCTGCGCGAGCGCCTGCGCGAACTGCTCATGCTCGCCCTCTACCGCAGCGGCCGGCAGGCCGAGGCCCTCGCCGTCTACGCCGACACCCGCCGGCTCCTCGCCCGCGAACTCGGCGTCGACCCCCGCCCCGAGCTGGCCGCCCTCCAGCAGCGCATCCTGAACGCCGACGCCGACCTGGCCCGCGCCGAGGACCCGGCCCCCGCGACCGCCCCCGTCCACGTACGGCCCGCTCAACTGCCCGCTACCGTACCGGACTTCACCGGCCGCACCGGTTTCGTCGACGAGCTCGGCACCATCCTCTCCGGCGGGGCCGAGGGCGGCCAGGTCATGGCCGTCTCCGCGCTCGCCGGCATCGGCGGCGTCGGCAAGACCACCCTCGCCGTGCACGTCGCGCACGCCGCCCGCCCGCACTTCCCCGACGGCCAGCTCTACGTGGACCTCCAGGGCACCGAGGCCCGCCCCGCCGAACCCGAGGCCGTCCTCGGCTCCTTCCTGCGCGCGCTCGGCACCCCCGACACGGCCATCCCCGACTCCCCCGCCGACCGCGCCGCGCTCTACCGCTCCACCCTCGACGGCCGCCGCGTCCTGGTCCTCCTCGACAACGCCCGCGACGCCGCCCAGGTCCGCCCGCTGCTGCCCGGCACCGCCGGCTGCGCCGCCCTCGTCACCAGCCGGGTCCGCATGGCGGGCCTCGCCGGGGCCCATCTCGTCGACCTGGACGTGATGAGCCCCGAGGAGGCCCTCCAGCTCTTCACCCGGATCGTCGGCGAGGAGCGCGTGCGCGCCGAGCGGCAGGCCGCCCTCGCGGTGGTCGGCGCCTGCGGCTTCCTGCCGCTCGCCATCCGCATCGCCGCCTCCCGCCTCGCCGCCCGCCGCACCTGGACCGTCTCCGTCCTCGCCGCCAAGCTCGCCGACGAACGCCGCCGCCTCGACGAGCTCCAGACCGGCGACCTCGCCGTCAAGGCCACCTTCGAGCTCGGCTACGGCCAGCTGGAGCCCGCCCAGCAGCGCGCGTTCCGCCTGCTCGGGCTCGCCGACGGGCCCGACATCTCCCTCTCGGCGGCAGCCGCCGTACTGGACCTGCCCGAGCACGACATCGAGGACCTCCTCGAGGCTTTAGTGGACTGCTCCCTCCTCGAATCCGCCGCTCCCGGCCGCTACCGCTTCCACGACCTCGTACGCCTCTACGCGCGTGCGTGCGCCGAGCGCGACGAGCAGCCGCCGGGCGGGCGCGACGCGGCCCTCGACCGGCTGCTGGACTTCTACCTGGCCACCGCCTCCGGCGTCTACGCCCTGGAACGCCCCGGCGACCGCCTCCCCGCCCACCTGTCCGACACCCACTACCCCGGGCTGGTCTTCGGCGAGCCGCGCGCCGCCCTCGACTGGCTGTACGCCGAGGCCGACCCGCTGCTGGCGTGCGTCCGGCAGGCCGGCGTACGGACCGACGAGACGGCCAACGGGAAGAAGCAGGTCCTGCGCCGCGCCGTGGACCTGCTCTGGGCCGCCAAGGACCTCGCCGAGTCCGGGGCCAACTCCAAGCAGTACGAGTCCGCGGCCGTCGCCGTGCGCGACGCGGCACAGGCCGCGAAGGACCCGTACGCCGAGGGCCGGGCCCGCACCACGCTCACCAACGTCCACCTCGTCGCGGGCCGCTTCACCGAAGCCGACGACGAGGCCCGCCAGGCCACGGAGCTCGCCCGCGAGGCCGGTGACCCGCTGCCCCGTTGCTGGGCGCCCAACGACCGCGGGATCATCGCCCTCTACCAGGGCCGGCACGCCGACGGCGAGCGGTACCTGCTGGAGGCCATCGAGAACTTCCGCGCCGACGGCAACAACGTCGGCGAGGCCAGCGCCCTGTGCAACCTCTCCCGC
This sequence comes from Streptomyces sp. NPDC048337, assembly GCF_043201175.1. Classification (NCBI taxonomy): domain Bacteria; kingdom Bacillati; phylum Actinomycetota; class Actinomycetes; order Kitasatosporales; family Streptomycetaceae; genus Streptomyces; species Streptomyces sp. NPDC048337. The sequence continues at coordinate 65,353 of NZ_JBICYR010000026.1, read as the reverse complement.
ATCCACGTGGAGCTGGGCCGGCTGACGAGCGCCATCGACCTCGCCCAGCAGGGCATCACCATCTACGACCGGATGGGACTGACCCTGCGCCTGGCCAACGGCCGCTACGCGCTGGGCATCGCCCTCACCCAGGCGGGCCGGCTCGGCGAGGCGCTGTCGCAGCTCACCGAGGCCCTGGCGCTGTTCCACGACAACCGCCAGCCGCTGTGGGAGGGCGTGACCCACTTCCGGCTCGCCGAGGCCCATCTGGCGGCGCGCCGGCCCACGCTGGCCGCCTCGCACGCCGAGCAGGCCATCGCGCTGCGCGGCATCGGAGGCGAGTGGCGGCGGGCTACCGTGCTGACGGTCCTGGGCAAGGCGCTGCGGCGGCTGGGGCAGACGGACCGGGCGCGGGCGTGCTGGCGGGAGGCGGAGACGGTCTTCGCGCAGCTGGGCTCGGCGGAACTGGCCGAGGTCCGGGCTCTGTTGTCCTCGGAGCTGGCCGCCTGACCTGCGATGATGTCTGTTGAATGAGGCGTTCATCGTTCGTTTATCGCCGGACGGCACGATAGGTGCATCGACCCGGCGCGCCGGGGGAGGCGCCAGGGTCGGTTGGAGGACTACCCGTTCGGCGGTCCGCGGGGGAATCGCCGAACGGGCCCTACCCATCCAACAGGAGAACCGATGACGACGAACGAGAACACCCTGCCGAACGACGGCACCATCAAGCCGCTCGACAACCACGCCTCGGGCGTCGAGATCGAGACTCTGGACAACCACGCGTCGGGGATCGAGATCAAGCCCCTCGACAACCACGCCTCGGACGAGGAGATCCAGACGCTGGACAACCACGCGTCCGGTCCGCGTCCGTAACGCACGCGGTACGTACGCACGCGAAGACGTACGGGGGAAACGCACGGGGGAACGGCGGCCGCGGTGGCCCGGAGGGGGAGCCACCGCGGCCGCCGCCGTGTGCCCGCACCCCGGACGCGCCCGGGGATCTAGGCTGGATCCGTGTTCACCACCCACGGGCCCAGCGTCCGCGAACTCGCCGTGCAGGCCCTGTCCTCCGTCGAGCGCGGCTACGACCTGCTCGCGCCGAAGTTCGACCACACCCCCTTCCGCACCCCGGACCGGATCCTCGACGCCGTCGAGGAGGCCCTCGCCCAGCGGGAGGGTTCCTTCGGCGCCGGCCTGGACCTGTGCTGCGGCACGGGCGCCGGGATCGGCATGCTGCGGCGGCTGTGCCGGGAGCGCGTGACCGGGGTGGACCTGAGCGCGGGCATGCTGGCCGAGGCCGAGCGCAAGCACGGGACCGGCGGTCCGGGCGCGGAGCGGGAGACCGGCGGGCCGGGCTCCCCGCCCGTGGACTTCGTACGGGCCGACGCGCGGGCCCTGCCGCCCGCGCTCGGGGGCTCGTACGACCTGGCCGTGAGCTTCGGGGCCTTCGGCCACTTCCTCCCGGCCGAGCGGCCGGCGCTCTTCTCCGGGGCCTACGCGGCCCTGCGCGAGGGCGGGGTCTTCGCCTTCCCCATCGGCGCCCCGATCCCGCCGAGCTCACCGGTGTGGTGGGCGGTGGCCGGCTTCGACGCGGCGATGCGGGTGCGGAACGCCGTGTGGCGCCCGCCGTTCGTCATGTACTACCGGACCTTCCCGCCGAGTGGGGTCCTCGCCGACCTGCGGGCGGCCGGCTTCGCGGTGGAGACCGTACCGCTGGAGCCCTTCGGGCGGCTGCCCTCGGGTGCTCCGCGGTGGCGGCTGGTCCTGGCCCGGAAACCGGGCTAGAGCGCCGGTATGAAAGCGTGCGGCCGAGTAGGCTGGCGCGGCACCCTCTGGAGGAAACCATGGCAGCCGAACTCCCCGAATGGATGTTCCCGCCCCGTCCGAGCGGGTGGGAAGCGGACGACCTCGATCACCTGCCCCATGCACCCCGGCACACCGAGCTCATCGACGGAGCGCTGATCTTCATGATGTCCCCGCAGCGGAACTGGCACGCCCGGTTCGTGGAGAACCTGACCTTCAGCCTGCGGCAAGCCGCGCCTGACGGCATCGAGATCTCACGGGAGATGACGGTCCGCCTCGACAAGAAGAGCCGCCCCGAGCCTGACATCCTGGCCGCCACGGTCACCTACGACCCCGACCGCACCCGCTACCTCCCGGACGAGGTCGCCCTGGTGATCGAGGTGGTGTCCGAAGAGTCGGCGGACCGCGACCGGTCCATCAAACCCTTCAAGTACGCCCAGGCGGGGATCCCCCACTTCTGGCGCGTCGAGGACGAGGAGGGCGAGCCCGTCGTGCACGTCTACGAGCTGGACACGGTCACCCGGACGTACGTCCCGACCGGGATCCTCCGTGACCGGCTTAAGGTGGCGGTCCCGTTCCCCGTAGACATCGACCTGGGCACACTCAGCCCTTGACCAAGCGCGCGCGGAGTTCGCGCTTGAGGACCTTGCCGCTCGCGTTGCGCGGGAGTTCGGTGACGAACTCCACCGCGCGCGGCACCTTGTAGTTGGCCATCTCCCGCCGGGACCAGGCGATCAGGTCGTCGGCGGTGAGGGTGGCGCCGGGGCGCCGGACCGCGTAGGCCTTGCCGACCTCGCCGAGGCGGGGGTCCGGGATGCCCACCACCGCCACGTCGGCGATGTCCGGGTGCAGGCCCAGGAGTTGCTCGATCTCGGCGGGGTAGGCGTTGAAGCCGCCGACGATGAACATGTCCTTGATCCGGTCGGTGATGCGCAGGTTGCCGGCCGCGTCGAGGACGCCCACGTCTCCGGTGCGCAGCCAGCCCTCGTGGGTGACGGCGGCGGCGGTCTCGGCCGGGTCCTCGAAGTAGCCCTGCATGACGTGGTGGCCGCGGACCCACACCTCGCCCGCGGTGCCGGCGGGCTGCGCGGCCCCGTCCGGGCCGGCGATCCGCAGCTCCGTGTCCGGGATGGCCCGCCCGGAGGTGGCGGCGATGACCTCCGCCGGGTCGCCGCGGCGGCACATGGTGACGATGCCGCTGGCCTCGGAGAGCCCGTACGCGGTGAGGACGGTGGCGATGCGCAGCTCGGCGCGGAGCCGTTCGACGAGCCGGAGCGGGACCACGGCGGCGCCCGTGACGACCAGGCGCAGGGCGGAGAGGTCGTGGCGGTCGCGCTGGGGGTGGTCGAGGAGGGACTGGTGGAGGGTGGGCGGCCCGGGGAGTACGGAGATCCGCTCGGCGGCGACGTTGGCGAGGACGGTGTCGACGTTGAAGACGGGCTGGGGGACCATCGTGGCCCCGCGCATCAGGCAGGCGATGATGCCGGCCTTGTAGCCGAAGGTGTGGAAGAAGGGGTTCACGATCAGGTAGCGGTCGCCCTCGCGCAGTCCGGCGAGCTCGCTCCAGACGTCGTAGCAGCGCAGGGACTGGGCGTGGGTGATGACGGCGCCCTTGGGGCTGCCGGTGGTGCCGGAGGTGAAGATGATGTCGGAGGGGGCCTCGGAGGTGATCGCCCCGGCGCGCTCGCGGACGGCTTCGGCGGGTATGTGGTCGCCGCCCGCCAGGAACTCCTTCCAGGTGCGGAAGGACTCGGGGGCGTCCTCGGCGAGGACGACGACCTGATCCAGGTGGGGCAGGCCGGGCAGCGGGCCGGTGCCGGGGCCTTCGGCGGCGGCGCGGCGCAGGGAGGCGACGTAGGAGGTGCCGAGGAAGGTACCGGTGACGAAGAGCAGGCGGGCCCGGCTGCGCTGCAGGACGTACGCCGCTTCCGCGCCCTTGAAGCGGGTGTTGAGGGGGACGAGTACCGCGCCCGCGGAGACGGCGCCGAGGGCGGAGACGATCCACTCCAGGGTGTTGGGGGCCCAGACGGCGACCCGGTCGCCGGGCTCGACCCCGGCGGCGAGGCAGGCGGCCGCGGCGCGCTCGACGCGTTCGCCGAGCTGCGCGTAGCTGACGCGGGTGCGGCCGTCGACGACCGCCTCGCGGTCCGCGTACCGGTCCGCCGCGTCCCTGACCAGCCCGGCGATGCTGCCCCAGCGCAGGTCACCGCGCATGTCACCGCGCATGTCACCACGCATGTCACCACGCATGTCCTCATGGCTGCCCTCGCGGCTGTCCTCGTCCATCGTCCGCCCTCCCCAGTGCCGATAGCTGACTATCCGTCAGATTAGCTGTAGCCTTCGCGGCTGTCAGTACTGGTGCATCCCCCGGAGGTGGCGATGGCGGCAACGCTCAAGGACGCGACAGCGATAGTCGGCATCGGCCAGACCCCCTTCGCCAAACAACTACCCCAGACCGAGAAGGAATTGGCCTGCCGCGCCATTCTGGCCGCGCTCGACGACGCCGGCATAGCCCCGTCCGAGGTCGACGCCTTCGCCTCGTACACGATGGAGGAGACCGACGAGGTCGAGGTCGCCAAGGCCATAGGCGCCGGCGACGTCACCTTCTTCTCCAAGATCGGCTACGGCGGCGGCGGTTCCTGCGCCACCGTCGGCCACCTCGCGGCCGCCGTCGCCACCGGCCAGGCCACCGTCGGCGTCGCCTGGCGCTCCCGCAAGCGCGGCTCCGGGCCCAGACCCTGGAAGAACACCGCCGTCCAGCTGCCCACCCCCGGCCAGTGGACCCGCCCCTTCGGCCTGCTGCGCCCGGCCGACGAGATCGGCATGCTGGCGCGCCGCTACATGCACGAGTACGGGGCCACCCGCGACCACCTCTTCAACGTGGCGATGGCCTGCCGCAACCGGGCCAACGAGAACCCGGCCGCGATGATGTACGAGCGCCCGCTGACCCGGGAGATGTACATGACCTCCCGCATGATCAGCGACCCGCTCTGCCTCTTCGACAACTGCCTGGAGACCGACGGGGCGCTGGCCTGCGTCATCGTCTCCGCCGAGCGCGCCCGCGACTGCCGCCAGAAGCCCGTCTACGTGCACTCCGTCGCCCAGGGCCTGCCCGCCCAGCACCACGGCATGGTCAACTACTGGAACGACGACCCGCTGTCCGGCCCCGCCTGGACCGCCGCCCGGCACCTGTGGAAGCAGGCCGACTTCGGGCCGCAGGACGTGGACGTCGCCCAGATCTACGACGCCTTCACCCCGCTCATCCCGCTGTCCCTGGAGGGTTACGGCTTCTGCGGGCGCGGCGAGGGCGCCGCCTTCACCGAGGGCGGCGCCCTGGAGATGGGCGGCCGGCTCCCGATCAACACCGGCGGCGGCGGGCTCAGCGAGGCCTACGTACACGGCTTCAACCTGATCAACGAGGGCGTCAAGCAGCTGCGCGGGGTCTCCACCGCCCAGGTGCCGGACGCCGCGACCTGCCTGGTCACAGCGGGCGAGGGCGTCCCGACGTCCGCGATCCTGCTGCGCGCGTAAGGCCGGGGAGCCCGAAGACCCCGACGCCGGAACCTCCCGCGCCCCGCCACCCGCAGCCGATGCCCGATCCGCGAGCCCGGGGCCCGAGCCCCGAGCCCGACCCCCTAGGAGCCGACCACCATGACCGCCGCACCTCCCGAAGACCTCCTGCTCCCCGTCCCCGACGAGGACGGCGCCCCCTTCTGGGAGTACGCCGCCCGGGGCGAGCTCCGCGTCCAGGCCTGCGCCGACTGCGGTCGGCTCCGCTTTCCGCCCCGGCCGTGCTGCCCGCACTGCCAGTCCTTCTCCTCCGAGTGGCGCCTGATGAGCGGCCGCGGCCGCATCTGGTCGTACGTCCAGCCGCATCCGCCGCTCCTTCCGGCGTACGCCGCGCAGGCCCCGTACAACGTGATCCTCGTAGAGCTCGCCGAAGCCCCCCACATCCGCCTGGCCGGCAACCTCGTCACCTCGCCGGACGCCCCGCTGAACTCCATGGACCCGGCCCGGCTGCGCATCGGCGCGCGCGTCCAGGCGGTCTTCATCGAGATGGGCGGGGTGACCCTCCCGCGCTGGATCCTGGAGAAGTCATGACGCTGCGGGTGGAGCGGGACAAGGCGACCGGGGTCGCGGTCGTCACCCTGGACCGGGAGCGGAAGCACAATGCCATCGACCTGGCGACGGCCGCCGAACTGAGCGCGGTGTGGCGGGAGTTCCGCTACGAAGAGGACGTGCGGGCGGTGGTGCTCACGGGCGCCGGGACGGCCGCGTTCTGCACCGGCATCGACCGGAGCGTGGACGTCCCGCAGCCCGCCTCCCCGTACTCGATCGACGATCCGCTGGTCGCGATCGGCCCCAAGGCGGCCGACCTGTGGAAGCCGGTGATCGCCGCCGTCAACGGGATGGCGTGCGGCGGGGCCTTCTACCTGCTGGGCGAGGCCGAGTTCGTCATCTCCTCCTCGTCCGCGACGTACTTCGACCCGCACACGACGTACGGGATGGTCAGCGCCTACGAGGCCGTGTACATGGCGCAGCGGATGCCCTTCGGCGAGGTCGCCCGGATGTCGCTGATGGGCACCGCGGAACGGCTCTCCGCGCGGCGGGCGTACGAGATCGGCCTGGTCTCGGAGGTGACGGAGCCCGGCGAGCTGCTCCCGGCGGCCCTGCGGGCGGCGCAGACGCTGGCGGGCTTCCCGACGGAGGCCGTGCAGGGCACCGTACGGGCCCTGTGGTCGGCGAAGCTGGCGGCGCTCCAGCAGGCCCTGGCGCAGGCTCCGGCGCTGATCACGCTGGGGAACCTGGCGCCGGAGCGGCAGGCGGAGCTGTTCGGCGGGCGGTCGCCGGGGACGGAGTTCCGGCTGCGCTGATCAGCGCTTGGCGGGGGACTTGGTCGGCTTCGGCGTGGCCTTGGACGTGGACGTGGACCTGGAGGTGCCGTCGGCCGGGGTGGGGCCGCCGGTGGCGGTGTCGGTGTCGGGCGCGGCGAGGCGGCAGGTCTTGACCTCGGCGGCGTGGGCCGGGTCCTCCAGGGCCACGTCGACCGTGCGGGTCTCGCGCGCCTCCAGGGTCACCCGGACCACGGACGATTCGACGACCGTGCCGGCCGCGTCCTCGCGGTACAGGTTGACCTTGACGTTCGCCTTGCGGTCCAGCCGGGAGGTGAACCGGACGGTGGTGGTGGCCTGCTGGGGCCCCACGCACGTGACGACCACGGCCGTGGCCGGATCGCCGGTCGGGGTGGCGGAGGCCGAGGCGGTCGCCGTGCTGTTGCCGCCGCCGCTGTGGGACTTCTTCTTGCTCTTGGAGCTGGAGCAGCCGCCCCCACTGCTGCTCTTGCTCTTGCTCTTCCCGCCGCCACCGCTGCTTCCGCCGTTCGACGAGAAGCCGGTCAGTGCGAACACGACGGCCACCGACACGGCGGTGAATCTGATCTGACGTCCAGCCGACACGGCTCGCACCCTCCCCCTGTGACGAATGGCCGGTCACGCTACCAGGCGCCGCACACCCGCTCGAACTGAACCGAACGGTCCAGTTGCAGAACTGAACTGAACGGTTTAGCGTCACGCCTGTCGGGGCCGCGGTGGCCACGGCGAACACACACAGGGGGACCCGCCATGTCCGAGTTCAAGATCCTCGCCATCTCCGGCAGCCTGCGCGCCGACTCGCACAACACCGCCCTGCTGCGCGCCGCGCGCAAGCACCAGCCCGGCGGCCTGGACATCGAGATCTACGACGGCCTGCGCGAGATCCCCCCGTACGACCAGGACCTCGACAACCCGCAGGACCGCCCGGCGGCCGTGGCCGACCTGCGGCGGCGGATCGCGGAGGCCGACGGGCTGCTGATCGCCACCCCCGAGTTCAACTACTCCGTCCCCGGCACCCTGAAGAACGCCCTCGACTGGGCCAGCACCGACTGGACCAAGCAGGAGGGCCTGCTGCTCAACCGCAAGCCGATCGCGATCCTGGGCGCGGCGCCGACCAACTTCGGCACGGTGCGGGCGCAGCTGGCGCTGCGGCAGGTGTTCGTGTGGACCGACAGCGACGTGGTCGTCAAGCCCGAGGTGCAGGTCTTCCGCTCGCACGAGCGCTTCGACGGGGAGGGCAACCTGACGGACGAGACCACCATCGACCTGGTACGACAGCTGCTCGGCGCCCTGAAGACCAAGGTCGAGGCGGCGTCGGCGCGCTGACACCGAAAGCCCCGTCCACCCGCAGGCCCCTCCCGGGTGCGGGGGCCCGGGCCCGGGCGTAGCGTCGGGATCGAGACCCCTACCCCGGAGGGCCGGGCATGATCCGCAACGTACTCGGCTCGCTGCTGGGTCTCATCGGAGCGACGGCCGCCGTCTGGAGCCCCTTCCGTGCCTGGTACGACGGCCGTCACGGACGCGACTACCGCATCCAGGAGCTCTTCACCTCCACCGGGATCACCGACCACAAGGCCGCCCTGCTGGGGTCGCTCCTGCTCCCCTTCCTCTTCGCCGCCCTCCTCACCGTGGTGGCGGTCCTGCGCCGCTCGCGGCTGCTCATGGCGCTCGCCGGGATCATCGTGCTCGGCTTCGCCGTGCTGTGGATGGTCCGCCAGGGCCAGGCCGCCGGGAGCCTCTCGGTGGGCGCCGACGGCGACGGCCTCGGGGACGGCGTCGCCAGCGCCTTCGGCGCCGGCGCCCTGCTGATCCTGGCCGCGGCCGTGATGCGGGGCCGCCCCGGCCGCGGCGGGCGCCATGCGCGGCGGACGCTGCCCCCGACCACGCCGGACTCCTCCGACGCCTCCTCCGAGCCGCCGCCGCACCCGGTCGCCTGACATGGCGACGGCCCCGGCCCCCGGGTGGGGGCGGGGCCGACCGGCCGGGCAGGCGGGAGGATCAGGCGGCGTCGACGACGCCCGAGGCCGCGACCTCGATCTTGGCGCGGGTGGCGCCGGACTGGGAGCCCAGGGACTCGATCTTCTTGACCAGGTCCGAGCCCTCGACGACCTCGCCGAACACGACGTGCTTGCCGTCCAGCCACGGGGTGACGACGGTGGTGATGAAGAACTGCGAGCCGTTGGTGTTGCGGCCGGCGTTCGCCATCGACAGCAGGAACGGGCGGTCGTGCTTCAGCTGGAAGTTCTCGTCGGCGAACTTCTCGCCGTAGATGCTCTTGCCGCCGGTGCCGTTCTGGTTGGTGAAGTCGCCACCCTGGAGCATGAACTCGGGGATGACACGGTGGAACGGCGAGCCCGCGTAGCCGAAGCCGTGCACGCCGGTGGCGAGCTCGCGGAAGTTCTGCGCGGTCTTCGGGACGACGTCGTCGAAGAGGCGGAAGACGATGCGGCCGGCGGACTCGCCGTTGATGTTGATGTCGAAGTAGACGTTGCTCATGGGGTCCATCCTGTCACTCCCGGTGCGTTCCGCTACCGGGAGGGGGCCGGGCCGGGGCCGAGTCGCCTCAGCCGGCCGTACGGGTACCGGTTCCCTTCGCCGCGTCCAGGGCGTATACGCAGCGGTCCTTGCTGCACGCGTAGACCACACCCGCCTCGGCGACCGGGGCGCCCGTGATCTCCCCGCCCGTGGCCAGCTTCCAGCGGAGCTGGCCGCCCGCCGCGTCCAGGGTGTACAGGCAGTGGTCGGCGGAGCCGAAGTGCACGCGGCCGTCCGCGACCGCCGGCAGGCCGGTGATCTCGCCGCCCGCCGCGAACCGCCACTTCGGGGTGCCGGTGACCGCGTCGAGCGTGTACAGCGCGCTGCCCGCGCCCAGGTGGACGCTGCCGTTCGCGACCACCACCGGGTCCGCCGAGGAGCGGGCCTCCGTCGCGATGCGCCAGCGGTCCTTGCCGGTGGTCGCGTCGAGGGCGTAGACCGTGCCCAGGTAGTCGGCGAGGTAGACCCCGCCGCCCGTCACCGCCGCGCCCGGCGCGAAGGCCGGCGGGGCCAGGAAGACCGCCGGGGCCTCGAAGTGCCAGCGCACCCGGCCCGAGGCCCGGTCCACGGACAGGACGCGGGTGCCGGCCACGACGTAGACGTTGCCGTCGGGGGCCGGGGTCACGCGGACCGGCACGTTGCCGCAGGCGGCGGCGTCGCCGACCGGGTAGGACCAGGACTCGCGACCGCTGCGGGCGTCCAGGGCGCGCAGCCGCGCGTCCTGCCACACGTACACCGTGCCGTCGTGGAGGACGGGGGCCGCCTCCGGGGTCTCGAAGTCGGTCTGCGCGCCGGTCAGCTCCCACAGCTTTTGGCCGTTGGACGCCTCCCAGCCCTGTACGCCGCCACCGCGCGTGGCGGTGACGACGGTGCCCCGCTCCGCCCGTACGGCGTACACCCAGGCGTCGGTGGACAGCCGCCACCGCTCGGAGCCGTCGGTGGCGTCGAGCGCATAGAGGGACGGGCCGTCGGAGGCGTGGATCCGGCCGTCGGCGACGGCCATGGACCAGGCGACGTCGCGGGTCTTGAACTGGCGCCGCCCGCTGGCCACGTCCAGGGCGTGGACCTCGAAGGAGGTCACGTAGAGCAGCTCGCCGGCGACGGTCGGGGTGCCCCAGACCTCGTTGGACATGCGGAAGCGCCACGGCCGCCAGCGGCCGCTGTCCGGGGCCGGGCCCGGATTCGGTACGGAAACGGCCGCGGGCGCGGCCGACGCGCCGCCCCCCGAGCCGCCCGGCGGGCGGACCCAGCCGGTCGCGGAGTCGGCGGAGGCGTGCGCGGCCGGGGCCGAGGCGGTCGCCCGCGGTCCGGGCCCGATCGGCACCGGCGAGCCGCCGAGGCGGACGGGCTCGCCCGAGGGCACCGGGTTCATCGGCGGGCGGTCCGGGCGCTGCGGCAGGGCCTGCCCGGTGCGCGGGTCCACCCACTGGTCGGCGGTGCCGCGCGGCCGGCGGTGCGTGGCGGCCTCGGAACCGGAGCCCGGCCCCCGGCCGGAGCCGGGCGGGGGTACGGGCGTGACCGGCGTACGGTGCCCCGCGCGCCGGGCCTCGATCATCGCGACGGCCCGACCGGGCAGCCACGCCGAGGCGGTCCCGCTCTCGTCGCCGCCCTCGAACAGGTGCGGGGCGAGCTGCGCCTGGAGGTCGGCCGGGGTCGGCCGCAGGCTCGCGTCCATCTGCATGCAGGACTCGATCAGCGGCCGCAGCTCCTCCGGGAGCCCCTCCAGGTTGGGCCCCTCGCGCAGCAGCATGAACACCGTCTCCACCGGGTTCGCCCCGTGGTACGGCGGATGCCCGGTCGCCGCGAAGACCAGCGTCGAGCCGAGCGAGAACACGTCGCTGGCGCCCTTGACGCTGCGCGAGTCCTTTGCCTGCTCGGGCGACATGTAGGCGGGGGTGCCGACGGCGACGTTCGTCATCGTCAGGCGGGTGTTGGAGACCCCGCTCGCGATGCCGAAGTCGATCACGCGGGGGCCGTCCTCGACGACGAGCACGTTGGACGGCTTCAGGTCGCGGTGGACCAGCCCCGCACCGTGGATCGACTGCAGCGCCTCGGCGATGCCGGCCGCGAGCCACCGTACGGCCTGGGCGGGCATGGGCCCGCACTCGTTGACGATCTCCTCCAGGGAGGGCGCCGGCACGTACGCGGTCGCCAGCCACGGCACGGCCGCGCGCGGGTCGGCGTCGACGACGGCCGCGGTGTAGAAGCCGGACACGGCGCGCGCCGCCTCCACCTCGCGGGTGAAGCGGACCCGGAAGAGCTGGTCCTCGGCGAGCTCGGTGCGCACCGTCTTGATCGCGACCCGCCGTCCGGACGCGGACCGCGCGAGATAGACCAGCCCCATGCCGCCGGCGCCGAGCCGTCCCAGCACCTCGAAGGGGCCGATCCGTCTCGGGTCGTGCTGCGTCAGCTGCTCCACCACTCGCCTCCACACCTCCCCGTACGGGCCCACGCTCAGGGCCCGCTTCCACCGGTACGGGGCCATGCCCCGTGCAGCGTCTCACTCCGGGCGCCGCCCGGGTCGCGCAACCCCGATTCTGTCAGGCCCGCGCCTGGTCCGGCCCCGGCACGGCGAGGGGGAGGGGGGTGGGATAGCCCACTCGCTACGTGGCCAGCCGCGTCCGGGGTTCCGAGAGGAGCCCGAAGACCGCCCCCTGATTGTCGGCGACGACCGCGATCCGCCCGTACGGGGTGTCGAAGGGATCGGCGGTGACCCGGCCGCCGAGCCGCTGCACCGTCGCGACGGACTCGTCGCAGTCGGGGACGGCGAAGTAGGCGAGGAAGTGCGCGGGCATGATCTCGGGGAAGGCGTCGGTGATCAGGCTGCGGCCCAGGACGGCGGTGTCGCTGCCGGGCGCGCTGCCGGGCGGGGACCAGACGCGGTACTCGATGCCCGCCTCGTCGTCGTTCTGGTCCTCCGGGACGTAGCCGAAGACCTTGGCGTAGAAGGCGTCCACGGCGTCGCGGGCCCGTGTGTAGACCTCGCTCCAGCAGTACGTGTACGGCTCCAGCTGCGCCTCGAAGCCGTGGTGGGTGCCGGGCTGCCACAGGCCGAAGACGGCGCCGCCGGGGTCGGCGGCCATCGCGGCGGTCCCGTACGGGCCCACGGGCATCGGCTCCATCACCATCTGGCCGCCGGCGGCGCGGATGCGCTGGGCGCAGGCGTAGGCGTCGGTGGTGTAGAGGTAGACCCCCCATACGGTGGGCATCCGGCCGTCGGGCTTGGGGGCGAGGGCGGCGACGTTGCGGCCGCGGCTGTAGGCCTGCGTGTAGTGGCCGTACTCGGGGCCCGCGCCCTCGGAGAAGGTCCACCCGAAGAGCTCACCGTAGAAGCGCTTGCCCGCTTCCACGTCCGGCAGCGAGGCGTCCACCCAGCAGGGTGCGCCTTCCGCGAATGCGGCCATGAGCCCGGTTCCTTCCGTTCTGCGGGGGTGTGTAACCTCCCACCTCTCTCAGCCATGATCCGTCACGATCCGCCCGAAAACTTGTCCACAGCCTGTTGATAAGACTATTCGGGGGAAAGAATCAGGAACCGGGCGGCACACCGGGGCGCGCGAGGGCCGGATCGCGCCGCCGCCGCGGCCCCGCTTCCGCCCCCGCTCCCGCCCCCGCTTTCGCCCCCGCGGCCCCGCGGGACCGGCCTCCGCCCGGGCCGGGGACCCCGTAACCCCATTTGCAGGCGGCCGAATAGCGCGCCGATCACCCCTCGGTAAGCTGACGGCATGACAGGACAAGTACGCACCGTCGACGGGCGTGTCGCCGGCCGGCGCGGCCAGGCGACGCGGCAGAAGCTGCTCGACTGCCTCAGCGAGATGCTCAGCTCCTCGCCGTACCGCGACGTCAAGGTGATCGACGTCGCCCGCAAGGCCGGCACCTCCCCCGCAACCTTCTACCAGTACTTCCCGGACGTCGAGGGCGCCGTCCTGGAGATCGCCGAGGAAATGGCCACCGAGGGAGCCCAGTTGACGGCGCTCGTCGAGGGCCGCACCTGGGTCGGCAAGTCCGGATGGGCCGCCGCCGAGCTGCTCGTCGAGGGCTTCCTGGACTTCTGGCGGCGCAACGACGCGATCCTGCGGGTCGTCGACCTCGGCGCGGCCGAGGGCGACAAGCGCTTCTACAAGATCCGCATGAAGATCCTGAACTCCGTCACCAACTCCCTGACGGAGTCGATGAAGGAGCTCCAGGCCAAGGGCAAGGTCGACAAGGACGTCAGCCCCGCGGCGATGGCCGGTTCGCTGGTCGCGATGCTGGCCGCGGTCGCCTCGCACCAGAAGGGCTTCCAGACCTGGGGTGTCAAGCAGGCCGAGCTCAAGCCGAACCTGGCCCTGCTCGTCCACCTCGGCATCACGGGCAAGAAGCCGACCAAGTAGCGGCGGACCCCTCCAGGGTCCGCCGCCCCCGGCCGGCTCGGGCGCCCGCCTGCGATCAGCGACGCTCCAGGCGGAACAGCCGGATCTCGCGCTCGATGCGCGCCTGGTACGTCGCGTACGGCGGCCAGAACTTCAGCACCGCCTGCCACGCCGCCGCGCGCTCCTCCCCTTCCAGCAAGCGGGCCCGTACGGCGATGTCCTGACCCTTCCAACTCACGTGCGCGTCCGGGTGCTTGAGGAGGTTCCCGGTCCACGCCGGGTGCCCGGGACGGCCGAAGTTGGAGCCGATCAGCAGCCAGGTCGCCCCGTCGCCCTCCGGCATGCAGGCGAGCGGCGTGGTGCGCGGTTCGCCGGTCTTGGCGCCCTTGGCGGTGAGGATCACGCCCGGCAGCATCTGGGCGCTGAGCATGACCTTGCCGCGGGTCAGCTTGTGCACCGCCTTGTCCATGGCGGGGATGAAGTGCGGTGCGATCTTGGCGAACAGCATGGTCGAGGAGACCTTCTGCATCAGCTTGACGCCGGGAGCCATCAGACAGCCACCTTCCGGGGCAGGGAGGCCAGGGGGGTGAACAGGCCCGCGCCGTCCGCGGCGTGCGCCCGCAGCCGGTGGACCGGGCCGAACAGCAGCTCGTCGGCCGCCGCCCGCTTGAAGTAGAGGTGCGCGTCGTGCTCCCAGGTGAAGCCGATGCCGCCGTGCAGCTGGATCGCCTCGCCCGCGGTCATCCGCAGGGCTTCCAGGGCCTGGGCGAGGGCGAGGCCGCCCTGGTCCGGGTCCCAGGCGGCGTAGTAGGCCGCCGAGCGGGCCGCCTGCACCTGGACGTAGAGGTCGGCGAGGCGGTGTTTGACCGCCTGGAAGGAGCCGATCGCCCGGCCGAACTGCTCGCGCTGGTTCACGTACTCGACGGTGCGGGCGAGCGCCTGGCCGGCCGCGCCGACGGCCTCGGCGGCCAGTACGGTGGAGGCGGTGCGGCCGGTGGCGGCCAGGGCCTGGAGGACGTCGGCCCCTTCACCGGCCCCTTCATCGGCCCCTTCATCGCCCAGCAACTCGGCTGGTACGTCCCGTAGTTGGATCCTGGCCTGGGGGCGGGTCTCGTCCAGGGTGGCCTGCCGTGACCGTACGAGCCCCGGCGCGTCCGCCCGTACGAGGAACAGCAGCGTACGGCTGCGCGCGAAGCCGCCGGTGTGCGCGGCGACCAGCAGCAGCGAGGCGCTGTGGCCGTCGAGCACCTGGGCGACCTCGCCGTAGAGGCGCCAGCCGCCGCCGTCCGCGTCGGCGCGGGCCTGCACCCCGCCCGCGCGGCCGCCGCCGGACCACTGGCCGGCGGCGTTGTCGCCGGTCAGCGCGAGGGCGGTGGCCAGGGCCGGGCCGGGGACGGCGAGGGCGGCGGTGAGCCCGCCGGCGGCGAGCGGCGGGAGCAGCGCGGAGCGCTGGGCGTCGGTGCCGAGGGCGGTGATCAGCGGCACGCACAGGGCGGCGGTGGCCAGCAGCGGCGAGGGCGCGAGCGCCCGCCCGGTCTCCTCGCAGGCCAGGGCCAGGTCGGCGGGGGTGCAGCCGACGCCGCCGTATTCCTCGGCGATGGCGAGGCCCGGCAGGCCGAGCCGCTGGGCGAGCTGCTGCCACAGCTCGCGGTCGTGTCCGGCGGCGGTGCGGACGGCGGCTTTGACCTCGTCCGGGCCGCAGCGTTTGCCCAGGATCTCGCGCAGGGTACGGCGCATCTCGTCCTGCTCCGCGGTGAAGGCGGCATCCATCGTCGGGCTCCTCCCCGTATCTGACGGGCCGTCATGTTAGGGCGAGCGGCGACAGATGCACAGGGGGTGGGGAGGGTTGGGGCGCGGGTCGGGGTGCAGGTCGCCTTCGGCTACCCCTCTAGCATCTGACGTTCCGTCAGATGTACCTTCCCTGCATGCCTGGACTCACACCCGGACCCGGAACCGGAACCGCGTCAGCATCCGCCTCCCCCCGCCGCAGGGTCGCGGTGGTCGGTGTCGCCCTCTCCGACTGCGGCCGGGTGGACGGCCCCACCCCGTACGCCCTGCACGCGCAGGCCGCCCGGCGCGCCCTGGCCGATTCCGGCCTGGACCGCTCGGTCATCGACGGCTTCGCCTCGGCCGGCCTCGGCATCCTCGCGCCGGTCGAGGTGGCCGAGTACCTAGGACTGCGCCCCACCTGGGTCGACTCCACCTCGGTGGGCGGCTCGACCTGGGAGGTGATGGCCGCCCACGCGGTGGACGCGATCGCCGCGGGGCACGCGAATGCCGTGCTGCTGGTGTACGGGTCCACCGCGCGGGCCGACATCAAGGCCCGGCGGCGGACCTCGAACCTCTCGTTCGGGGCGCGGGGGCCGCTGCAGTTCGAGGTCCCGTACGGGCACACGCTGGTCTCCAAGTACGCGATGGCCGCGCGCCGCCACATGCACGAGTACGGGACGACGCTGGAGCAGCTCGCCTCGGTGGCCGTGCAGGCGCGGGCGAACGCGGGCACGAACCCGGACGCGATGTTCCGCGAGCCGATCACCGTGGAAGAGGTCCTGAGCGGGGAGATGATCGCCGACCCCTTCACGAAGCTGCACTGCTGCATCCGCTCGGACGGCGGCTGCGCGGTGCTCCTGGCGGCGGAGGACTACGTACCGGACACGGCGAAGGCGCCGGTGTGGGTGCTGGGGGCCGGGACCTCGGTCTCCCACACGACGATGTCGGAGTGGGAGGACTTCACGGTGTCCCCGGCGGCGGTCTCGGGGCGGCTGGCCTTCGAGCGGGCCGGGCTCACCCCGGCGGACGTGGACCTGGCGGAGATCTACGACGCGTTCACGTACATGACCCTGGTGACGCTGGAGGATCTCGGCTTCTGCGCGAAAGGCGAGGGCGGGGCCTTCGTGGAGAAGGGGCGGCTGCTGCGCGACGGGGAACTCCCGGTCAACACGGACGGCGGCGGGCTGTCCGCCTGCCATCCCGGGATGCGCGGGCTGTTCCTGCTGGTCGAGGCGGTCCGCCAACTCCGCGGCGAGGCGGGCCCGGGCCAGGTCACCAAGCCCGGCGGCCGCCTCCCGGAGGTGGCACTGGCCTCGGGGACGGGTGGATGGTTCTGCTCGTCGGGGACGGTGATCTTGGGGCGGGGGTGAGGGAGCGTCGCCCGGGCGGGGGCCCGGGGGCGCTTCGCCCGGGCGGGGCCTTCGCCCCCCCCCTCTCACCACCACCCGACGCGACCGCAGGGAGCGTCCTTGACAGGCCGGCACGACACGGAAGGATGTCGGCCCCGACTGTGGGGAGGACATGCTCTGGGCTCGGGATCCGGTGGCCTTCCGACGGTTGATGCGGAGCTCCAGATCTGTGAGATCCGGACCGCCGACGCGGTCGAGGCGACCGTCGTCGTGCGGTGTCTCAGTGACAACGCCTCGATCGAACCGTTTGCTCGGGAGCTGCCCCTCCCGGGGCGGAAGGCGGACTACCTGCCGTCGGCAAGCGTGTGCGCGACGAGGGCGTTGGCGTGGCCGTGGCCGAGGCCGTGCTCCGTCTTGAGCCAGGAGACGAGTTCCATGTGCTTCGTCAGCGGAGAGGACTGGATGAGGGCCTTCCACTCGGCGATCGGGCGGCCGTACTTCTTCTCGATCGACGGGAAGTAGCTGGCGGGGCCCTTCGCGGTCTCGGTCATGATGCGTCTCCTCTGTTGTGGTGCCGTCGCATGTATGACTGCGGACGGACCGGAAACTCATCGGCCACCCTGCCGCTTCGATCGGCAGGTTTCGGCCCCCAGTTCGGCGACACGCGATTTCCACCGCCACCGGCTCCCACTGATTGCTCAACGGATCTTCTTGAGGGACTGCACCAGCCCGGGTCGCAGCGCGTCAGCCGCCGACTGGTGGCGGCCTGCTACCGGGCGGCGTGAGCAGGTTTGCCGCCCGGCTCGGGTTCCCGGGGTGACTTGACGGATTTCCGGGGCTGAGGTGCGCGGGTTGAGCGCGGCCGGGGGGTGCGGCGCGTGGTTGGTGGCGTTGGATCGCGGTGCTTGCCTGGGTCCCGAGGTGGTTGGCGGGGGTTCGCGTGCAGGGGAGCCTGCGGGGCGTGCGGATTGTTGGGATGCGCCGTCGACGGAGGGGGTGTGTGCAGGTCAGGGGCGGTGCGGTCGGCTGGGGTGCGTTCCGCTGACGGGGGCTCTCCGCAGGTGGGCGCAGGGTGCTCGCGGCGGCTATCTACAGCTTCGGGAAGTGCCTGCAGTTATGCGTCTCAGCCCGTGAAAGGCAGGTGAGTTGGCGATTTGGGCCTTGCTAGCGTCTCGAAATGTAATCACGACGAGTTCACTATGTGAGATGAGGCGGGCGTGGCCAGGAACACCTTGCTGGAGCGGATCTGGGCGGAGCACACCATCGACGGGACCGGCGAGGAGCTCGTCTACGTCGACATGCACCTGCTCCACGAACTGACCTCCCCCCAGGCCTTCGAAGGGCTCCGGGAGGCGGGTCGCAAGGTGCGCCGCCCGGACCTGACCATCGCCACCGCGGACCACGACGTGCCGACCAAGGGCCGGCGAGTACCGCTCAGCGACACCATCGGCCGCCGCCAGCTGGCGCTGCAGATCCGCAACAGCCGGGAGTTCGGGGTGGAGCTGCACCCCATGAACAGCCTCGGGCAGGGCATCGTGCACGTCATCGGCCCGCAGATGGGCCTGACCCTGCCCGGCATGCTGATCGTGTGCGGCGACAGCCACACCGCCACCCACGGCGCCTTCGGCGCGGTGGCCTTCGGCATCGGCACCAGCCAGGTCGAGCACGTGCTGGCCACGCAGACGCTGCGCATCGCCAAGCCGAAGAGCATGCGCGTCCTCCTCAAGGGGACGCCCTCGGCCGAGGCCACCGCCAAGGACATCGCCCTGGCCGTCATCCGCGCCATCGGCACCGACGGCGGCACCGGCCACCTCATCGAGTTCCAGGGCGAGGCCATCGAGCGCATGAGCATGGAAGGCCGGATGACGCTGTGCAACATGGCCATCGAGGCCGGTGCGCGCAGCGGAATGATCGCCGCCGACGAGACGACCTTCGCCTACCTGGAGGGTCGTGACCGGGCCCCCAAGGGTGAGGACTGGGAGCGGGCCAAGGAGGCCTGGGCCGCGTACCGCAGCGCCCCTGACGCCGAGTTCGACCACGAGGTCGTGGTCGACGTGGACGGGCTGGGCGCGATGGTCACCTGGGGCATCAACCCGGGCCAGGCGATCGAGATCGACGGACGGGTCCCGGACCCCGAGGCCATGGCCGATCCGGTGGCCCGCGAGGCCGGCCGCCGCGCCCTCGACTACATGGGGCTCGAGGCGGGCCAGCGCCTGACCGAGGTCCCCATCAGCACCGTCTTCATCGGCTCCTGCACCAACGGCCGCATGGAGGACCTGCGGGCCGCGGCAGCCGTCATCGAGGGGCGGAAGGTGGCCGACGAGGTGACGGCCCTGGTCGTGCCCGGCTCGGAGCAGATCAAGCGGCAGGCGGAGGCCGAGGGCCTGGACCGGGTCTTCACCGAGGCCGGTTTCGAGTGGCGCAACCCGGGCTGCTCGATGTGCATCGCGGTCAACGGCGACCGCGTGCCGGCCGGCACCCACTCCGCCTCCACCTCCAACCGGAACTTCGAGGGCCGGCAGGGGCCGGGAGCCCGCACCCACCTGGTCTCCCCCGAGACGGCCGCGGCGACGGCCCTGCTCGGGCACCTGGCGGGCAGCGCGGACCTCTCCTGACCTATTTCTCACTAAGGATCAATGATGGAAAAGACAGAGACGATCCGCGGAAGGGCCGTCCCACTGGACGCCTCCGACGTGGACACGGACCAGATCATCCCGGCCGTGTGGATGAAGCGGGTCGAGCGGACCGGCTTTGAAGGCGGCCTCTTCCAGAAGTGGCGCCGTGACCCGGAGTTCGTGCTGAACCGCCCCGAGCGGGAGGGCGCCACCATCCTGGTGTCCGGCCCCAACTTCGGCTGCGGCTCCTCGCGCGAGCACGCCCCCTGGGCGCTGCGCGACTACGGCTTCACCGCGGTGATCGCGCCGAGCTTCGCCGACATCTTCCGCAACAACCTGCCCAACGTGGGCCTGGTACCCGTCACCCTCGACGCCGACGCCACCCGCAAGATCATGGACGCGGTCACCGCGGACGCGACGGCCCAGGTCACCATCGACCTGCCGACGACCACGGTCACCTGCGAGGCCGCCGGTGTGGTCGCGGAGCCCTTCTTCCTCGACGAAGGGGCGCGCTACCGGCTCATCAACGGGCTGGACCTCATCGACCTGGCCGCCCAGGACGAGGATTCCATCAGCAGGCACGAGGCAGCGCGGCCGTTCTGGATGCCGCGTACCAACGGACAGGTCGCGGACGTCTTCGAGGACTCGGGAGTTGAGGTCGCATGAGCGCGCAGATCATCGACGAGGCCGACGGCGACGGCATCCGCCGGGCCGGCGAAGCCCTGCGGGCGGGGGCGGTCGTGGCCGCCCAGACCGACACCAACTACGGCATCTTCTGCAACCCGTTCCTGGAGCAGTCGTGCCAGCGCCTGTACGACATGAAGCGCCGCGACGGCGGCAAGCCGCTGACCCTGTTCGTCGCCAGTCCCTCGGACTGGGTGCGCTGGGCCCGCAGGCCCGAAGGCGTCGACGTGGAGGCGCTGGTGGAACGCTTCTGGCCGGGGCCGCTGAACCTCATCATGCGCAAGCGTGAGCTCGTACCGGACTGGGTCACCTCCGGCAAGGACACCGTGTCCGTCGTGCACAACGTCAGCTCCACGCTGAACCTGCTGTCCATCTACAGCGGGATGGCGATCGCCGCCACCTCGGCGAACATCAGCGGCACCATGGACGAGGGCCTGGTCACCTTCGACATCGCCTACGAGCACATCGGCGAGCACTGCGACATCATCATCCGGGCCAACGCCCCCTCGAAGCACACCCGCAGCAGCACCATCGTCAGCCTGCTGGGCACGCCCGCGATCGTCCGCCAGGGCGACCTGTCGGCCGAGGAGATCGCCCCGTACCTGCCGGGTCTGGGGCAATGAGCACCACCGCGGAACAGGGCCGGTACGCGACGCGGGTGCAGGCCTACCGCATCGTCTCCCGCGCCTACTTCCACCTGCCGATCGTCGTCGTCTTCCTCACCCAGCAGGGCTTCGGCCCGCTGGCCACGGCGGCGCTGCTCGCCCTCTACGGAGTGACCGCCGCCCTGGGGGACCACGTGGTGGCCCCGCTGCGGCGCAGGCTCTCGCTGGCGGGCTGCCTGGTGGTCGGGGAGGCCGTCAAACTGGTCGGCCTGCTGGTGCTGCTGGCGCCGGTCTCCGCGGGAACCGCCGTCGTCTCGCAGCTGCTGTCCGGCCTGGGCTTCTGCCTGACCGCCGGGACGGACGCGGCCCTCGCCTCGACCCTGCTCTCCGGCGAGCGCTTCCGTGCCCGGGAGGCGCGGACCCAGGCCGGCATGTTCCTCATCTCCTTCGCCGCCGGCGTCCTCGGAGCGGTCGCCTACGCCCAGTACGACCGGGCCCCCTTCCTGCTGTCGGCGCTGGGCTGCGCCGTCGCCGCCCTGCTCGCCCTGCCGGGCGGTCGCGGCGGGCTGCGCTCCAAGGCGGCGGCACAGGGAGCAGGCGCCGCGGCGACGGCCGGGCCCGCCCGGGTACTGCCCTGGCAGGTGCGGCTCTGGGCCTCGTACTACTCCGTGTCCCGTGCCGTGCTGCTGACCGCCTACACCTTCCTGCTGCCGCTGCTGCTCTTCTTCGGGGCACGGCTGTCGGTGACGCTGTTCGGCGCGGTGCTCGGCCTGTACACCCTGTGCGGGCTGCTGTCCGTACGGCTGTCCCTGGTCTGGCAGCGCCGGTACTCGGCGACGACCCTCTTCTGGCTCAGCAGCGGCGCCATGGTGCTCGGCCTGCTCCTCCTCGTACCCGGCGGCCTGGCCGCCACCGCCTGCGGCACCGCGCTGCTGGGTCTGGCCGGCGGCACCGTACGGCCCACGACGATGGGGTTCCTCGGACCGGCGATGGCCGGACTCCCGGACGCCGAGCGGCAGCGGGTGACCCGCGGGCTGGAGCGGCGCCAGGGCCTCGTCCAGGCGGTCCTGCTGATCGGCTCGGGCCTGTGGCTCGGCTCCGGCGGCAGCGCCTCGACGGCCGTGGCGGGCTGCGCCCTGCTCGTGGTCGCCGGCCAGGCGGTCGCGGCCCGGCTGGTGGCGCGCCGCCCGCAGGAGGGGACCGAGGACGGCGGGGCGGAGCCCCGTCCGCCCGTCAGCGCCGGTGTCGCTTCCGCGGACGCCGCCGCGGAAGCGGGCGCCGGCTCCGGCTCCGCTCCCGCCGCGTCGGGTGTCCGCGGCTGACACCGCCCCCGCGGCGGCTGCGTGCCGCCGCACCACCTTCGAGGTGAGTCCCGGTCCGGTGCCACTGCCCGGCGTCCCCGTACCTACTCGACCTCGTGACCTTGCAGTCCCCCACTTCCACCCCCGTATCCGCGCCCGCCGCACGCCCCGCCCTCGCGCCGCGCAGCGGATCGGCGCGGCCGACGAACCGAAGGAGCACACCGGTGCTTGACCGTGCGACCCCGCCCGACCCCTACGATTTCCTCCCGCCGCTGCCCGAGCTGAAGGTCGTCTCCGACGACGTCCGCCACGGCGAGCGGCTGTCCGAGGCCCAGCTGGCCTCGGGCGGGAACACCAGCCCCGCCCTCGCCTGGGAGCCGGGCCCCGAAGGCACCGCGTCCTACGCGGTGACCTGCTTCGACCCGGACGCACCCACCCCGGGCGGCGTCTGGCACTGGGTCCTGGCCGACATCCCCCCGCACGTGCACAGCCTGCCGACGGGCGGGGAGCCCGGAGCCGGCCGGATCCTGCGCAACGACCTCGGCTCCCTCGACTTCGTGGGCGCCGCCCCGCCGCCGGGGGACCGCGAGCACCGCTACATCTTCGCGGTCCACGCGCTGGGCGTGGCAGAGCTGCCGGTCGACGAGCAGACCCCGGCTGCGCTCGCCGGCTTCCACTTGACAGTCAATTCCCTGGCCCGTGGCACGATCACCGGCCTCGCCCATACCGTCGCGCAGAGCCAGTAGGACCCCCGGCGGCTTCGCGGCGGGGCGGCGGCCCCGCCACCGCCCCGCCGTCCGCGGCCGCCCCTTCACCACCCGCAACCGCGTACGCCCGTACGCGGCCCACAAGAGAGCGAGATTCCGATGCCGAGCAACACCCCGCGGGGCCCCTGGCAGGGAGAGCCCGTACCCGAGGCCCTCGAAGCGCTGTCCGCGCCGGGCGGCCTGGTCGTCTGCGCGACCAAGGTCGGGTACATCCTGATGACCTCCGACGGCCGCGGCCTGGAGCGCAAGTTCGACGCCAAGCGCCGCAACCGGAACAAGCCCGGTGTCGTACTGTGCGCCGACCTCGAGCAGCTCAAGGAACTGGCCGAGCTGAACGAGGAGGTCCTGGCCTTCTACGAGCAGCACTGGGAGCAGGACGTACTGCTCGGCTGCATCCTGCCGTGGCGGGAGGAGGCCCTGGCGCTGCTCCCCGACGAGACCACCCGTGAACTGGCCACGGACACCCGCGGCACGAGCTGCTTCGTGATCCGCTTCGGCCGGCCGGCCGAGCAGCTGGTCGAGCGGATGTGGGCCGAGCGGCGGCTCGTCTTCGCCAGCTCCGCCAACCCCTCGGGGGTCGGGAACAGGGGCCGGGTCGAGGGCATCGGCACGCGCATCGAGGCCGAGGCGGACTTCATCGTCTCCGCCGACGACTACGTCGCGTCGATCCAGCCCGACAAGGACGAGGACACCCGCCACGAGCAGGGCGTCATGGTGTCGATGGTCGACGCGGAAGGGACGCTCGTCCCCGTACAGAAGGGCGAGCGCTCCGTCTCCCCGGCTCCGGTGCTGATCCGTCGCGGCCTCGACTACCCGGCGATCATGGAGAACCTGTCGGAGATCTTCCCCTCCTGGGACTACCGCCACGGCGAGTACTACTGAGAGAAGGCCGTACCGGGGACCCGGCGCGCACGCGGCCGGGTCCCCGGTACGGATCGGCACCACACGGCCGAGGGCTTTGCCGAGGGCTTTCTCAAGATGTGTCAGTCAGCGCTGAGATCGGCTCTAGGGGGGAGTTGAAATCCGCAATGCAAATACAGTCCGCAATGCAAATGCAGGCGCAAATACAGGCAGAATGGCTCGCACCGTCGGATGTCACACCGGAGCAGAGAGCCGCAGAAGAGTGGGGGGAGCGGTTTGACGAGCTCCTGGAAGAGGTGGGATCGCAGTTCTTCTCCCGGTCCGACCTGAGACATCACGCCCAGGAATACGTCCGTTCCCTGCTCGGGGGAATCACGCGATCGGACAGTATCCTTCCGGCGGCGACGGAGAGCGGCGCCGGCGCTTTTTGGGTCCAGCAGCACCTGCTCGGCCGTTCGATATGGGATGCGGACACCCTGCGCGACTTCACCACGCGCTATGTCGTGGAGGGATTGGCGGACGGCTGCGGACCGGGTGTCCTCGTCCTCGACGAGACCGCCTTCCGGAAGAAGGGCAGCGCTTCGGCCGGGGTCGCCCGGCAGTATTCCGAGGCGCTCGGCGGCGCCGTCTCCTGCCAGATCGGGGTCATGGCCTCGTGGTCGACGCAGAGCGGCACCGCCCTGGTCGACCGGGAGCTGTATCTGCCGCCCGACTGGGACGCGGATCCGGTGCGGCGGCGCAACGCGCACATCCCGGACGACGTCCGCCACGCCTCCAAGGCCGATCTCGCCCGCCGCATCGTCCAGCGATTCCGGGCCCAGGCTCCCCGCGGCGCCGCGGCGGGCATGTGGGTCGTGGCCGATGCGCAGTTGGGCTGTGACCAGGCCTTCTGCGCATTCCTGCTGGCTCAGGGGATCCCCCACGTGGTCGGGGTGCCCCCGGACCATCCGGTGCTGCCGCATCCGGGCTGGCGCCGGGTCTCCCGGCTGGTGCAGCGGTACGCCGAGGCGGAGGACTGGGACCGCCTCGCCGTCGGATCCGACGCGGTGGACACGGGGCCCTGGGAGTGGTGGGTGCGCCGCATTCCGTCCGAGCCGGTGCCGAACGCGCCGACGCCCGAACAGGCGGCCGCGAGGCCCGGCGGCGGCATGGCGCGCTGGCTCGTCGCCTGCCGGCGGTCGGGGGACCCCCAGTCGCAGCGCTACTTCATCGCGCGCGGCCCGGTGCACATCTCCCTCGACGACCTGGCGGCGGTGGTCGCGGCCTGGCGGCACGGCCGCAACGCCCTTGCCGGGGCCGGTGAGCGGTGCGGTCTGGGGGCGTACCGGGTGCGCTCCTGGCACGGCTGGTACCGGCACATCACGCTCGCCCAGTTGGCGGCGGGGTTCCTGGCCGTCCAGGCCGGTGGTCACTCCTACGGCGGCGGTACCCCTTGGGAGCCGGCGCCGGCTGTGCGCTTGTGACGCCTCGGACAAGGCGGCGGCGACGCCTGGCCCCTTCGCCACGCGTCGCCACCGTCCTGTCCGGCACGGGATGCCGTATGAGCGTCCCGTGCGGGGGGGTCAGTCCAGTACGCGCCCGCGCACTCCGTCGAGCCACACGTCCTCGTGGAGGTCCGCGGCCGCGTCGTCGCGGAAGGCGTACGTCTTCAGGAGCCAGCGCAGCCGCGTGCTCTCGAAGTGCTGGATGTCGACCATCTGGCGGCTGTGCAGGCCGTCCTGGTTGGCGATCACCAGCAGGTCGCCCTCCTGGATGCGGTGGTACTGCTCGCGGCTCTTGGCCAGCGCGTCGCGGAACTGCCGCAGCGCCTCGTAATGCGGCGCCGAAGACGTGTCGGCCGGCATGGTCCGGGTGTCGTAGTACCGGAAGCTGTGCTCGTTCTCGAGGACGGCGTGGAAGTCGGAGACCTGCTGGTTCTGGTTGGAGTCCCGGGAGAGCTCGTCGTAGGGGGTGACGAACGCCTTCTCCCGCAGCAGTTCCTGGTTCTCGGGAGAGATGAACTTCAGCAGTTCGCGGCCGTCCACGTACTTCGTGTAGACGAGGTCGTCCGTGGGGCAGCGCATGCCGAGCAGGGCGAGGTAGTCGGCCCGGACCGGGTGCGCCGTGCGGTCGTTGTGCCAGTAGAGCTCCCAGTCCGTCTTCTGCGTCTGGGTGCCGGCGTAGCGGTTGTCGGCGTACACGTCGTGGAAGAAGTCGCCGTTGTTGCGGGTGGCGTAGGAAAGAAGCGGGGTTCCGGTGAGCTGCGCGAGGAGTTCGAGCATGCCCTCGCCGACGAAGGTGCCCTTCTGGAGGTACTTGTCGTCCACCGGGTTCGCCTGGTCGAACACCGGGATGTCGGCGTCCAGCGGGCAGTTGGACACCACATGCGCGTAGGTCACCTTGTCCTCGCGCTGACTCTTCAGCTCGCGGCAGGCGGCCACGAAGCCGGCCGGCACGCGCTCGTCGGCGATGAGGTTTCCGATCGCGTCGCGGAACTTCTCGTAATCCTGGTAGGGATTGGCCCCGAGGAAGGTCAGCGTGGTCGCGAGGTCGCTACGGTCGGCGTCCGAGAAGGTGTAAATCGCTTTCATGCGGCAGGCAATCCTCTGATATTTGGATGCATGGCGCACCGGGATTCCCGGTGCGCCAATTCGGCATTGACAGTCGGCCTGGGGCGCTGCGGAGTCGGGTTGTGTCCGAAACTCTCAACGGATGCACCCAGGCGACTTTCTCCGTCGCCCTCTTGAGGCCTGAATCAACGTATCCAAATCTCGACGGAAAGCCCCGAATTCGGGGGAAGAAGAGTCTTGACGTGCAGAACTTTCTCCTCCTGTAAAAAATACTCTTTCGCTTCCCAATAGGCCGTCCGCCCCAAAACGGGAACGGCTTTCCCGGATGACGCCGCGGCGCCGTTCGGAAAAGCCGTCCGGAGGGGACTACGAGGGCGGAACCGCCGATGACGTCCGGGACCGCGACCGGCTCCTGGTGCTGTACTTGGGCGGTCCTCACGGCTTGGCGTCCGACGGACGCCAAGCCGTGCTGGGCAAGCCGTGGCCCGCCGGATCTGGCGTGTGGCCTCGTTCTAGCCTGGGCGCATGAGCCGTGAGATCAGTGGTGACGAGTTTCGCGACGTTCTGCACTCCCTGCGTGTGTGGGACCGGCCGCTTCCCGGATTTGAGGTCGGGGAGGCGCCCGGGGAGCCGGTGGCGCTGTTTCGGGAGTGGTTCGTGCAGGCCGCCGGGGCGGGGCAGTTGGAGCCGCACACCATGACGCTGGCGACGGTGGACGGGGAGGGCCGGCCCGATGTGCGGACGTTGATGTTGCACGATGTGGATGGGCGGGGGTGGCACTTCGCCTCGCATTCGAGCAGTGCCAAGGGCAGGCAGTTGGCTGGGCGGGCGGATGCCGCGATCGGGTTCTATTGGGCTGTTGTGGGGCGGCAGGTGCGGATTCGGGGGCGCGTGAGTGCGTGCGGGGCCGAGGAGAGCCGGGCGGATCTGGCCGTACGGTCGCGCGGGGCGTTGGCCGCTGCGCTGACGGGGCGGCAGAGCGAGGTGCTCGGGTCCGTCGAGGAGTTGGCGCGGGCTTCGGCGGCCGCGTGGGAGCGGGCCGGGGCCGAGCCGGACGCGCCGGTGCCGACCTGGACGCGGTACGTGTTGGAGGCCGATGAAGTCGAGTTCTTCCAGGGGGACGCCGCGCGGCGTCATGTCCGGCTGCGGTATCGGCGTGGCGGGGACGGGGCTTGGGTGCGTGAGCTGCTCTGGCCCTGATCTCGCGGGGAGCCGTTCGGGATTGCCGTTGGGAACGGCGTTGCCCCGGCCCGTGGTCGTCACTAAGGTCGGTCGGGTGACTGCCGGGTCGGCCATGGGCCATGCACGAGTGGGGTTCCCGGCCTCGGCGTGAGCGCGAGGCGGGCGAGAGGCCCGCCCCCCTTCTCCGCGTCTTTGCTCCCGGCGCCCCCCATGGCGCCCCATTCCAAGACCCGGAGACACCTCACCGATGCCCGATGACCAGTACGAACCCGAGCCGGCGGCGACCGCCGTCCAGCTGAACCACACCGCCGTCTATGCCGGCGACCGGCACCTGTCCGCCGAGTTCATCGCCGTGGTCCTGGGGTTGAAGGTCGGCGCCCCGTTCGGGCCGTTCCTGCCCGTCGACCTCGGCAATGGCGTGACGCTCGACTACTACGAGAAGCGCGACGAGCCGATCCAGTCGCAGCACTACGCGTTCCTCGTGCCCGACGGGCAGTTCGACGCCGTGATCGCCCGCCTGGAGGCGGTCGGGGTCACCTACTACGCCGACCCCGGCCACACCGAACCAGGCCGGATCAACCGTCTGTTCGGCGGTCGCGGCGCGTACTTCGACGACCCGGACGGCCACAACATGGAGATCATGACCCGGCCCTATGTCCGCCCCTAGTCCTGGGCGGTCATGCAGAAGAGTTCCAGGGCGATGTTGTCCGGATCCCTGAAGTTGAGATGGAGGCCGTGGGGGTCCTCGGTGATGCCGGAGTGGGCGATCTCCTGTTCGTCGAGCCGGGACTCCCAGGCTTCCATGGCGGCCCGGTCGGCGACGTGGAAGGCGAAGTGGTCGAGGCCGACCCGTGCGGGGTCGAAGGCGTCCGCTTCGTTCGTCGCCGCGTGCCTGCGGAAGCCGAGGACGAAACTGGGGGAGGCGCTGACCATGAACGGCCCGAATTCGTCCTCCACGTCGACGACCGTCTGCGTGTCGAGCAGACGGTTGTAGAACTCCGCGCTGCGTTTCACGTCGTTCACCGTCAGGACGACGTGCCCGATGACAGGGGTCTCGGGCATGGACGCCACCTCCTCAGAGTCCTCAGGTGGTGTTCCGTCTGTCTCTGATGCTACGCCGCGCGATTTTTGTTGTATGAGGCATGGATCCCGGTGTTCAGGGCCTGAACACCGGGATCCAGGTGCCCTCCACCGCCTCCCGGAAGGTGACCCGGAGGAGCATGCCGATGCGGAGGTCGAGCGAGGGGCAGTCCACGACCTCCGTCATCATCCGGGGGCCCTCCGCCAGGTCCACGACCGCCGCCGTGTACGGGACGCGCGTGCCGAAGGGCGGGAGGTCGTTGCGGTGGATCACCGACCAGGTGTAGAGGGTCGCGCGGCCGCTCGCCTCCTCCCACGTCACCCGGTCCTCCCCCGCCCAGCAGAACGGGCAGAACTCGCGCGGGTAGTGGTGCGCCCGGCCGCAGTCCGCGCAGCGGCGCAGGAGGAGCCGGCCCTCCGCCGCCGCGGCCCAGTAGGGGTGGGTGAAGTCGTCCGCCTCGGGGAGGTCGTACCGGACGGTGTTCATGAGAAGAGTCCGATCGTCCGGTCCAGGGACCATGTCTGCCAGGACATCGCGAAGAGGGCGACCAGCGAGATGAGGGCCATCATCGCGTTCTGGCCCTGCTCGGCCCAGTCGTGGATCATGAGGATGAGGTAGAGCAGGTTCAGGAGCAGGCCGCCGACCAGCGCTATCGGGGTCAGGAAGCCGAGGACCAGGCCCAGCCCGAGGGCGAGTTCCGCGTAGACGACGATGTACGCCATCAGTCGCGGCCGGGGCTGCACGACCTTCTCGAAGCCGCCCTTGACGAAGGGCCAGCGGTGCTTGCCCGCGACGTCGGCGGCCCAGGCTATGCCGGTGCCGCGTTCGAACCAGCCCTTCTTGTCCTTGTGCCGCCAGCTCTCCAGCCACCACAGGCCGAGGCCTATCCGGAGCACGGCGAGCCATTCGGCCCCGCTGAGCCAGATGCTCTGCATCAGTCACCTACCCACCCTTGATCTGACGGTACGTCAGTTCATCGGATGCGGGGCGATCGCGCAAGGGGTCCCGTCAGGGGGCGGCGAACAGTCGGCCGTAGCCCGTGATGGCATGCGTCGGCGCGCCGGCCGCGCGCAGGGCCGCCCAGAGGAGGGTCTGGTTCGCGGTCAGGACCGGGCGGCCGAGGGTGGTCTCCAGGGCCTCGATGGCGCCGACCGCCCTAAAACCGTTGCCGCCGACGACCACCGCCCCGGCCGCGTCCGGGGTGTGCGCCGCGACCCAGTCGTGCAGGGCGTCCGGCCGGATGAGCGTCTGCCCGCTGGGCAGCTCGCACGGGGCCGCGTACGGGACCTCGAAGCCGGACTCCTCGTAGTAGCCGCGCCCCAGGTCGGTCAGCGTCTCGTCGAACCACGGCGGGTCGACGAGGGCGAGCCGCGCGACACCCAGGGCGCGCAGCGCCTCGACCGTGGCGGCGCAGGTGGCGACCACCGGAAGGCCGTGGGCGCGCTCCCGCAGCCGGGCCAGCATGTGCCCCTCGGCGCGGGCGCCGATGACATAGGCGGAGCTGGTGAAGGCGAAGGCGATCGCCGCGACCGGCGCGGCCGCGAGCAGCTCGGCCGCCTCGTCCACACCGGGCGGCTCGGCGAAGGCCCGTACGGGCACGAGCGGGATGGTCGGGTCCATCGCACCGCCCCGCCCCATCGCGCCGAAGGGCACCCGGGCGGTGTGCAGACCCACGTCCAGCGGGGCCATGGCGCGCAGCTCCGACTCGGGGCCGACATCGGCATGCGGGGTGAGGACGCCAAGCCGGACACGGACGTCCCACCCGTCGGGTTGCCACATCGCGCGTTCCTCTCCGAAGGGGCCGGATATCCCAGTTTGTCCGCCTTCAACCCCTCATACCGCAGAGCCGCGCCGAACCCACCCGTGACCGATCCGCAATCGATTCCCTCCTTGTCCGAGACCCATCAACCCAGCGTGGCGATACGATCACACCTCATGCCCGGAGTCCCCACAGCCCCTGACATGACCACCCAGCCGCGCCCCGTGTACGTCATAGGCGGCGGCCCCGGCGGCCTGGCCGCCGCCGCGGCGCTGCGCGCCCGCGGGATCCGCGCGGTGGTCGTAGAGAAGTCCGACGCGGTCGGCGCCTCCTGGCGGCGCCACTACGACCGGCTCCACCTCCACACCACGCGCCGGCTCTCCGCCCTCCCGGGCCTGGCCATGCCGCGCCGTTTCGGGCGCTGGGTCTCGCGCGACGACGTCGTGCGGTACCTGGAGAAGTACGCCGAGTTCCACGAGCTGGAGCTGGTCACCGGCGTCGAGGTGACCCGCATCGAGCCCGACGGCGACGGCTGGATCCTGCACGCCTCCGGCGGCCGGGAGCTCACCGCCGCGGCGGTCGTCGTCGCCACCGGCTTCAACCACACGCCCGCGCTCCCGGACTGGCCGGGCCGTGACACGTACGAGGGACGGCTCCTGCACGCCGCCGACTACCGCGAACCGGGCCCCTACGCGGGCCAGGACGTCCTCGTCGTCGGCGTCGGCAACACCGGCGCCGAGATAGCCGTCGACCTCGCCGAGGGCGGGGCCGCCCGGGTACGGCTCGCCGTGCGCACCGCCCCGCACATCGTCCGCCGCTCCACCGCCGGCTGGCCGGCCCAGCGCACGGGCATCCTCGTACGGCGCCTGCCCGTACGCCTCGTGGACCGCCTGGGCACGCTCGTGGCCAAACTGTCCGTACCGGACCTCTCGCCATACGGCCTCCCGCGCCCCACCTCCGGCCTGTACAGCAGGGTCAGAGAGGGCGCGATCCCGGTCCAGGACGTGGGCCTGATCGACGCCGTACGCAAGGGCAAGGTGGAACCGGTCCCCGCCGTAGCGTCCTTCGAAGGCACCGACGTAGTACTCGCGGACGGTACCCGTCTCACCCCGAACACGGTGATCGCGGCCACCGGCTACCGTCGCGCACTGGAGGGCCTGGTAGGCCACCTGGAGGCCGTACTCGACGACCGCGGCCGCCCCCGCACACACGGCGGCCGCACTCCACCCCAAGCCCCGGGCCTGTACTTCACGGGCTTCGTGAACCCGATCAGCGGCATGTTCCGGGAAATGTCCCTGGACGCAGAAAAGATCGCCAAGGCAATCTCCCGCCGGCTCCGCAGGACGGCGGCCTGAGGGGCCGGGGGCGGGGTGGGGTGTCGGCCGGGACTAAAACGAGATGAATTCGGCGCAAACCACCCCACGCAATGGAACCACGCCCGGGGCGCCGAACATCGAAGCCCGTCCCGGACGACACCCCCCCCCGCCCCCGGCCCCGCCCGCCCCACCCCCACCCGGCGGCCGAAACCGCACTCTGGACCCACCCCGAACCGATCTGACACCGTTCCACACACCACCTCCACCACCTTTCCTGCGCAGCCCTGTTCCTGACGGCACGTCAGTTCAGTAATCTGACTAAGCGTCAGTTATCGAGGTCCATCGAGCAGGAGCGGGCGGAACGATGCTTGGATCGACTCACGGCACCCTCACCACCGACTTCCGCGCACGTGTCCACGCCTGCGGGGAGTCCCCCAGGACGGCCGTCCACTCCACCGCGGCCCCGACCGCCGAGGACGCGGTAGCCGTGGACGTCAGCGGACGGCCCCTGCACGCCGACGTGCCCGACCTGGACCGGTTCTTCCGGCCCGAGTCCGTGGCCGTCGTCGGCGCCTCCGACGCCGACGGCAGACCGAACACCGGCATCACCCGCCAGCTCATCGCCTGGGCGGAACGCGTAGGTGCCCGCATCCACCCCGTCCACCCCACCCGCCCCACCGTCTTCGGGCTGCCCTGCCACGCCTCCGTGGCCGAGCTCCCCGAACAGGTGGACCTCGCCGTCCTCCTCGTCGCCGACCCGCTCCCCGTCATCGAGGAACTGGCCGAGACCAAGGTCAAGTTCGCCGTCGCCTTCGCCTCCGGCTTCGCCGAGACCGGCGACGCCGGCGCCGCCGCCCAGGCCCGGCTCTCCGCCGCCGTCCAGCGCTCCGGCCTGCGGCTCCTCGGCCCCAACACCAACCTCAACGCCTTCGAGAAGTTCCGCGAAGACCTCGACGGCCCGGCGATCGCGCTCATCACCCAGTCCGGCCACCAGGGCCGCCCCGTCTACACCCTCCAGGAGCTCGGCATCCGCCTCTCCCACTGGGCCCCCACCGGCAACGAGGCCGACCTCGAAACCTCGGACTTCATCTCCTACTTCGCCGAGCAGCCCGAGGTCGGCGCCATCGCCTGCTACGTGGAAGGCCTCAAGGACGGCCGCCAGTTCCTCCTCGCCGCCGACCGGGCCGCGCGCAACGGCGTCCCCGTCGTCGCCGTCAAGGTCGGCCGCACGGAGACCGGCGCCCGGATGGCCGCCTCCCACACCGGGAAGCTGACCGGCGCGGACACCGTGGTGGACGCCGCCATGCGCCAGTTCGGCGTCATCCGCGTCGACGGGCTCGACGAGCTCCAGGACACGGCCGCACTCCTCGCCCGGGCCCGCAAGCCCAAGGCCGACGGGGTCGTCGTGTACTCCATCTCCGGCGGCACGGGCGCGCACTTCTCGGACCTCGCCACGGAGGCGGGCCTGACCCTGCCCACCCTCTCGCAGGCCAAGCAGGACGAGCTCCACCAGTGGATCCCGGAGTACCTGAACGTCGCCAACCCCGTCGACAACGGCGGCCACCCCGTCGGCGACTGGCGCGGCCGCAAAATCATCGACGCGATCCTCTCCGACCCGTCCGTCGGCGTCCTCATCTGCCCGATCACCGGCCCGTTCCCGCCCATGAGCGACAAGCTCGCGCAGGACCTGGTCGACGCGGCCGAGGCCACCGACAAGCTGATCTGCGTGATCTGGGGCTCCCCGGTCGGCACCGAGGAGGCCTACCGCACCACCCTCCTCGGCTCCTCCCGCGTGGCCACCTTCCGTACGTTCGGCAACTGCATCACCGCCGTACGGGCCTACCTCGGCCACCACCGCTTCACCGCGTCCTACCGCTCCCCCTTCGAGGACGCACCGCGCACGCCCTCGCCCTCGTACCGCAAGGCACAGGCCCTGATGCGGCCCGGGCAGCAGCTCAGCGAGCACGCGGCGAAGCAGCTGCTGCGGGCGTACGGGATCCGGGTGCCGCGGGAGCAGCTGGTGACGAGCGCGGCGGCGGCGGTCCGCGCGGCCGGCCTGGTCGGCTACCCGGTGGTGATGAAGGCCTCGGGCCCGCAGCTCGCGCACAAGACGGAACTGGGCCTGGTGAAGATCGGCCTCACCTCGGCCAGCCAGATCCGCGACGCGTACCGCGAACTCACCGACATAGCCCGCTACGAGAACGTCCCGCTGGACGGCATCCTGGTCTGCCAGATGGTCGAACGCGGCGTGGAAATGGTCGTCGGCGTCACGCAGGACGAGCTCTTCGGCCCGACGGTGACGGTGGGGCTGGGCGGGGTCCTGGTGGAGGTCCTGCACGACGCGGCGGTACGGGTGCCGCCGTTCGGGGAGGACCAGGCGCGGGCGATGCTCGGCGAACTCCGCGGCCATGCGCTGCTGGAGGGCGTCCGCGGAGCGCCTCCTGCGGA
Source organism: Streptomyces sp. NPDC048337 (assembly GCF_043201175.1). Taxonomy (NCBI): domain Bacteria; kingdom Bacillati; phylum Actinomycetota; class Actinomycetes; order Kitasatosporales; family Streptomycetaceae; genus Streptomyces; species Streptomyces sp. NPDC048337. The sequence goes on along the minus strand of NZ_JBICYR010000026.1, from coordinate 31,529 downwards.
CGTGGACGCGCTGGTGGAGGTGGTCCTCCGCATCCAGCGGATGGCCCTGGAACTGGGCGACGAACTCTCCGAGCTGGACATCAACCCCCTGATGGTCCTGCCCCGCGGCCAGGGCGCGGTGGCCCTGGACGCCCTGGCCATCTGCCGCTGACCGTGCCGGGGCCGCGCCGCTGCGCGGAGCGGGGGCTCCGCCCCCGGACCCCCGGACCCCCGCGCCTCGAACGCCGGCGGGGCTGAAACGGTCCTCCGCGCACCGGCACCGGCACCGGCACCGGCACCGGCACCGGCAGCACTGGAACGCACGTCCACACGATGGGAGTTCACCATGACCACCGCCCCCGAGGACGAAGTCCTCCACCGCACCGACGGCAACGTCTCCTGGATCACCCTCAACCGCCCCGCCGCCATGAACGCCCTCACCTGGGACCAACGCGAACGCATCATCGCCCTGCTCGCCGACGCCTCCGCCGACCCCGCCACCCGCGCCGTCGTCATCACCGCCACCGGCAAGGGCTTCTGCGCCGGCGCCGACCTCCGCGGAGGAGCCGCGGGCGCGGAGCGCGTCGCCGGGGACGTGGCCCGCATGATCCGGCTCGGCGCGCAGCGGCTGATCACCGCGGTCCTCGACTGCGAGAAGCCGGTCGTCGCCGCCGTCAACGGCACGGCCGCCGGCATCGGCGCCCACCTCGCCCTCGCCTGCGATCTCGTCATCGCCGCCGAACCGGCCCGGTTCATCGAGGTGTTCGTCCGCCGCGGCCTGGTCCCCGACGGCGGCGGGGCGTACCTGCTCCCCCGCCTCCTCGGCCCGCAGAAGGCCAAGGAGCTGATGTTCTTCGGCGATGCCGTCCCGGCGGCCGAGGCCGAGCGGCTCGGCCTCGTCAACAAGGTGGTCCCGGCAGAGGAGCTGGAGGGGGCCGCCCGGGAGTGGGCGGAGCGCCTCGCGCAGGGTCCCACCCGGGCCATCGCGATGACGAAGCAGCTGGTCAACGCCTCCCTGGACGGCGACCGGGCGACCGCGCTGGCGGCCGAGGCCACCGCCCAGGAGATCAACATGACCACGGCCGACGCCAACGAGGGCGTGGCGAGCTTCGTCGAGCGGCGGACGCCCAAGTACCTGGGGCGATGACCCCGCTACATCCGCGGGTTGGGCTTCAGCAGCGCGAACACCGCCCCCGCCGGGTCCGCCAGCCACGCGATCCGGCCGACCTCCGGGATGTCCGCCGCCGGGAGGACGACGGACCCGCCGTTCTCCGTGACCGCCGCGACCGTGGCCTCCACGTCCGGGACGTTGAAGTACGGGGTCCAGCGCGACTCCTCGCCCTGCCCCTGATGCGGTGCGATCCCGCCGAAGGAGGTCTCCTGCTGGTCCCCGTCGGCGGTGCTCAGGACCCGGTATGTCATCCCGGGCGCCGCCATCTCGGCGTGCCGCCACCCGAAGAGCCCGGAGTAGAAGCCGAGGGCCGCCTCCGGGTCCGGTACGTGCAGTTCCACCCAGATCAGCGCGTTGTCGGCGGAGGCCAGCCCCAGCCCGGCGGTCTTTCCGGGCTGCCACATCGCGAACTCGGCGCCCTGCGGGTCGGTGCACTGGGCGAGCCAGCCCTCGCCCATGACGTCCATCGGCTCCATCCGGAGCGTGCCGCCCCCGGACTTCACCGCCTCGGCGCTCGCCTGGATGTCGGGGGTGTTGAAGTGCACCATCCAGGCGGAGGTGGCCCCTTCCTCGGTGAGCGGCCCGATGGCCGCCACGGTCTTGCCGTCCAGTCGGAAGAACCCGTAACCGCCCGCCTGGGGCCCGGCGGATTCGAAGTCCCAGCCGAAGACTTCGCCGTAGAACTCGACCGCGGCCGCGGTGTCGGGGCTGCCGAGGTCGAGCCAGTTGGGTGATCCGGTACGGAAGTCGGTGCCGAGCATGGGGGCCTCTCCCAGAGGTACGGGGGGTACGGATTCCGGTGCGCCCGACACGATGCCGAACCCCGCGCGCGGGAGTGCGTACCAGCCCCCGTCAGGGCGGAGGCTTCACCCGACCGGGCGTACGGCCTCGGCGGTGGTGACGCCTTCCAGCGACGGCAGGTTCAGGAACTGGTCGTAGAAGCTCGCCTTCAGCCGGAAGGACCGTTCCTCCACCTCCCTGAAGCAGTCCTCGGACGCCCCGCCCGCGAACAGCTCGGTGAGCCGCCTGGCCAGGCGGTCGGGGTGGGTCGTGGACCGCAGGGAGACGGACGCGAGCGAGGTCCGCTTCTCGTCGTGGACATGGTGCGGGTAGTAGAAGCGCGAGCGGTTCTCGCCCTCGCGCGGCATGACCGTCTCCATCCGCTCCCACAGGCACCCGTACTCGACGGAGACGAGGATCTCGCCCCAGAAGCGGAGGATGGCGAGCAGCCGCAGGTCGGAGTCCTCGTGGACCCCCGCGTCCGCGATCAGGTCGAAGGTCTCGTCGATGGCGCGCTTCGTCTCCGCCGTCGGGCGCGTCGTGACCAGGGCCTCCCGGGAGACGCCGAGCCGCAGGATGTCGTCCTTCATGTCCTCGCGGTGCGAGCGGGTGTAGCCCTGGCCGTCCGGGTACTCCTCGCGCAGGATGACCCGTGCGATGCGCAGGCCCACCTCGTCGCGCAGCAGGTCGATGGCCAGGTCGTAGGCCGGGGTGAAGGCGAGGGACAGGAAACGCCGCTGGAGCAGGACCTTGCCGAAGTCCTCGTCGGAGAGCCGTCCGACGTTGGCCAGGACCGGGTGCTCCTTGAAGCGGTCGATCAGTTCGTCTTCGAAACGGTCAAGTTCTCGCATGGCCTTACCCTTTGCCCTTCGTACTCGCTTCGTGCCGTGCTTTGCCGTGCCTTGCCGCACATCACATGACGATGGTGCTGAGCGATCCCTGCCAGTCGCCGAGATCGATCGCGGCGCCGATGCGCCACAGTGTGTTCAGCTCCTCCTGGACCTCACTGCCCATCACGGTGTCGTCGCCGTCGATCTCGGTCTGGGTGCACTGGATGGCGAGCCGGCCGTGCAGGAACGAGCTGACCAGGTAGTGCTCGTCCGCCTTGTACACGGCGATCGAGGGCAGGGAGTTGTACACCTTCACCTGGAGCCGCGCGCGGTGCTCCGGGCGGACTGAGCCGTAGAGGGCCGCCAGGCCGGCCAGGCAGTGCTGCACGTCCAGGTTCACGTCCGCCTCCGGCGGGCGTCCCTCCGCGGCGGCCAGCGCCTCGTCGCGGAACCCGGCCACCTGGGAGGACGGGAGCAGCAGGAGGATGCGTACCTGCACCTGCCGGTCGACGATGGCCTTCTTCAGCGCGTGCTTGAACTCGTGGAGGTTGGGGATCCAGGTCTGCAGGATGACCACCTCCCGCGCGGCCGTCTCCACGTACCTGGTGAACAGCTCCTCGGGGAAGCGGTCGTGCACCCGGACCACGCCGCTGTAGTGATCGCGTTTGAGGCGCTGCGCGATGGCCTCCATGTCGAGCTTGGACAGCTGGGAATGGACGTTGTCCAGTAACCCCAGGCGCCCGATCTCCAGCAGGACGGTCCCGGTGACCACGCTCAGGATCAGCAGCGTGAGCTTGGTGACGCCGCCGGGGGCCACCTTGTCGAGCCATCCGAGGGTGTCGGCGACCGTGACGAGGATGCCCGCTGCCGCCATCATGGCCAGCCCGGTCCGCTCGGCGCGCTGACGAAGATCGCTCCCCATCCCCATTCCAGCCTCCCCCCTCGCGGCGGCCACGCTGCCGTCGGCGCCGTCGACTGTACCGACGCGTGGTGGGCAGGGTGAGGTTTCGCGTCATGTCTCCTTTGTCACAAGGGGAGTTGGCAACCATACGGGATTCGGCTACGTGCGGCGCAGTGCCTGCACGCGTCCCGCGTCCGGGTCGCCGACGAGGTGGAACAGCTTCGGGTGTTCCGTGGTGCCGGCCACCTCCCAGTTCCTCTCCCAGCCGGCGCAGCCGTCGACGTCCAGGTTCGCTCCGCCCCGCATCCCGTGGCTCCCCGTCCACTCTTTCCAGGTGCCGGTGGCCGTGCACTTCGTCACGGTGCGGTCGTCGTGGCGGACCGGCAGGCCCTCGACCTCGACCTGGCCGCCTTCGCGGAGCCGGACCACGCCGCCGTCGTCGCCGCGCCACTCGCCGACGTACGCCGCGCGCTCCAGCCGGGGCGGCTCGTACCCCGTCAGCACCCCCCGGTCGACCAGGATGAGCCCGCCCACCACCGTGACCGGCAGCAGCAGTACGGTGACCGCGGCCGTCACCCCCACGACGGCCCAGGGCCGCCGGCCGCGGCGTTGCGCCCTCCACGCCACCACGAGCGGCACCGTCCCGCTCCCCGCGATCCAGATCAGGGATTCGGCGTACGGGGCTCCGAGCCTCCAGGGGAACACCGCGCAGGCCGCGGACACGGCCAGCAGATAGGCGGGGGCGGCTGCCGCGTTCCCGGTCTTGCGGGCCAGGGCCACGGCGGGCCGGGTGAAGACCAGGGCGTGCGCGAAGGCGAGGACCGGCAGCACGACGACACAGACCACGCCGAGGAGCACCAGGGAGATGAGGAGGCCGATGGCGAACGGACCCCAGTCGCCTCCGCCGCCCCGTCCGTATTCGTCGCCGGAGGGCCAGACGGCCCACAGGGCCATGCCCAGCAGCAGTTCCGCGCCGACGATCACCTCGGCCCCGGGCGCGGAGGCCCACCACCCGCGGCGGGGGCGGGGCGCCGGGCCCGTGGGTGGCGGCCATCCCCGCAGTGGCGTGGTCCCGTGCGCGTGCGGCGCCCCACCCGTACCGCTCATCCCGCCAGCCCCTCGTTTGAACATGTTCAATCGACCCGGACCCTACACCACCCTTCCCATCTGACGAACCGTCAGCTTCAATCGTCCGTGTGATGGGACACGCAGGGATGGCGGCCACCGTCGTCCGATACCTCAGGTCAGTCGGCTCCCCCACCTCCGCCTCGCCGGAGCAGGGGCCCGAGCCCGTCGACGCCCTGCCGCGCCCCGACCTCCGGGCCGTCGGCGAGGACGAGCGCGCGCCGGTCAGCCCCGCCGAATTCCGGGCCGTGCTCGGCAACTTCGCCAGCGGGGTCACCGTCATCACCGCGCCGCCCGGCGAGGACGAGGACGGACCGGCCGGCTTCGCCTGCCAGTCCTTCGCCTCGCTCTCCCTCGACCCGCCCCTGGTCACCTTCATGGTGGCCCGTACGTCGACCACCTGGCCCCGGATCGCCCGCGCCGGGGTCTTCTGCGTCAACATCCTGGGCGCCGACCAGGGCGAGCTGTGCCGCTCCTTCGCCGTCAGCGGCGCCGACAAGTTCGCCGGCGTCGCCCACTCCCCCGCCCCCGGCACCGGATCCCCGCAGCTCGACGACGTGCCCGCCTGGATCGACTGCAGGATCCACGCCGTCCACACCGGCGGGGACCACCTCATCGTCGTGGGCCGGGTCGTGGCCATGGGCGCGGCCGGCGAGGGTGAACCGCTGCTCTTCCACAAGGGCCGCTTCGGACGTCTCGCGGACTGACCGGCCCGGCCCCCGGGCGCGCCCGGGGGCCGCCGTTATCCTGCGGACCGTCCCGGCTCGGCCGGCTGTAGAAGACGCCGCCCGAGCTCGAGCCGGGCAAGGTGCTCCCGTACCTCTTCGCCTTCGCCGTCCCGTGCTGACCCCGCCCCTGGCCCTGACCTGGGTGGCCAAGCGGTACTGGTACCACCCCCGCCCGGATGACGACCGGTACTAGAAGGTGAGCACCCCCCGGGCCACCCGCCCGTGGTGGGCGTCGTCGGCGGCCTTGGCGAAGTCCTCGACCGGGTAGACCTCCGTGACCAGCTCGTCCAGCAGCAGCCGGCCCTGCCGGTAGAGCTCGGCGTACAGCGCGATGTCACGCTGCGGGCGCGAGGACCCGTACCGGCATCCCATGATCGTCTTGTCCAGGTACATCGACGAGACCTGGAAGGCCGCCTCCTCCTGGAAGCCGGGCACGCCGAGCAGGATCGCCTGCCCGTGCCGGTCGAGGAGGTCGACGGCCTGCCGGATCAGCTTGACGTTGCCCACGCACTCGAAGGCGTGGTCGGTGCCCGTCGGGAGGATCTCCTTGACCGCCGCGGAGGAGTCCGGGACGGCGGACGCGTCGATGAAGTGCGTGGCCCCGAACTGCCGGGCCACCGCCTCCTTCGCCGGGTTCGCGTCGACCGCCACGATGGTCGTGGCCCCCGCGATCCGGGCCCCCTGGAGGACGTTCAGTCCGATCCCGCCGGTGCCGATGACGACCACCGAATCCCCGCGGTCCACCTTCGCCCGGTTCAGTACCGCGCCCACGCCCGTCAGGACCCCGCAGCCGATCAGCGCCGCCGACGTCAGCGGGATGTCGTCCGGGATCTTCACCGCCTGCACGGCCTTGACGATCGTGCGTTCCGCGAAGGCCGAGTTGGAGGCGAACTGGAACAGCGGCTTCCCGCCGCGCGAGAAGGGCTGCCCGGGCATCCCGATCGCCTTGCGGCACATCGTCGGCCGGCCGCGGTCGCAGTCCGCGCACGCCCCGCAGTTCGCGAGCGTCGACAGCGCCACGTGGTCGCCCGGCGCCACGTGCGTGACGCCCGTGCCGACCGCCTCGACCACGCCCGCGCCCTCGTGCCCGAGCACCACCGGCGGCGGGAAGGGGATCGTCCCGTCGATCACCGACAGGTCGCTGTGGCACAGGCCGGCCGCGGCTATCGCGACGAGCACCTCGCCCGGCCCCGGATCGCGGATCTCCAGGTCGTCGACCACCTGGGCCTGCTTGCCGTCGAACACGACGCCTCTCACCTGGACTCCTTAGGCAGGCCGAGCACCCGCTCGGCGATGATGTTCCGCTGGATCTCGTCCGAGCCGCCGTAGATCGTGTCGGCGCGGGTGAACAGGAAGAGCCGCTGCTCCTCGTCGAGTCCGAGCTCGTACGGAAGCCCGGGCTCCCAGGTCCGCGGGCCGGCCGAGGCCGCCGCGCCGCGCACTTCCACCGCCAGCTCGCCGAGCCGCCGGTGCCACCCGCCCCACAGCAGCTTGGCCACGCTCGGGGCCCCCGGGTCGTCCGTGGAACCGAGCGTGCGCAGGGCGTTCCACCGCATGGTGCGCAGCTCGGCCCACTGCCGTACGAGGCGTTCCCGCAGGGCCGGATCGGGCGCGCCCGAAGCCGCGTAGGCCTGGATCACCCGCTCCAACTCCGCCGCGAAGCCGATCTGCTGGACCAGGGTGGAGACCCCGCGCTCCAGGGCGAGCAGGCCCATGGCCACGGTCCAGCCCTCGCCCTCCCCGCCGACGACCTCCGAGGCCACCGCTCCGTCGAAGAACACCTCGTTGAACTCGGAGGTCCCCGACATCTGCCGGATCGGCCGTACCTCTACGCGCCCGGGCTGGTCCATCCGTACGAGCAGGAAGGACAGCCCGCGGTGGCGCCGGGATCCGGGCTCGGTGCGGGCCAGGACGAAGCACCAGTCGGCGTCCCGGGCCAGCGAGGTCCAGATCTTCTGCCCGGTCACGCGGAAGAGCCCGTCGGCCGGGTCCCGTACGGCCGCGGTACGGACGCCCGCGAGGTCGGAGCCGGCGCCCGGCTCGCTGTAGCCCTGGCACCACAGCTCCTCGCCGCGGGCGATGCCGGGCAGGAAGCGGTCCCGCTGGTCCTGGCTGCCGTACGCGATCAGGGTGGGCGCGAGGAGGTTCTCCCCGATGTGGCCGACCCGGCCGGGGGCGCGCGCCGCCGCGTACTCCTCGGCCCACACCACCTGCCCGGTCAGGGAGAGCCGCCGGTTCCCGTACCCCTCGGCCTCCCAGCCCTGCCCGATCCAGCCGCCGCGGCCCAGCTCGCGCTCCCAGGCGCGCCGGGCGTCGACGCCTTCGTGCTCGCTGCCCGGGCCGCCGAGGCCGCTGGCCCGCGCGTACGGGCCGACGAGGTGCTCGGCGAGCCACGCCCGGGCGTGGCCGCGCAGCTCCCCGTCCCCGTCCCCGAAGCCGAAATCCACGCCGTGTCCCTCCCTTTACGCGTTGGGTCGGTCCTTGGCGGCCGCCGCCTTCGCCATGGCCTCCAGCTGCGCGAGCATCGGCATCGGGTCGGTGCCGACCGTCCCGGGCAGGAAATCGGCGATCTTCTCCGGGGTCCAGGAGCCCTCGGCGTAGCCGGCGCGCAGCTCGCGCGGCTGCGCCCAGACGGCGATCTTCGGGCCGGCGATCGTGTAGACCTGCCCGGTGATCTTCTCGCCGCCGACGGCGACGGCCTTGTCGGAGAGCAGGTAGGTCACGAGCGCCGCGACGTCCTCGGGCTCGCCGATCTCCTTGAGCTCCATGGGGACGCCCGCCGACATGCGGGTCCTGGCTACGGGGGCGACGGCGTTGGCCGTGACCCCGTACTTGGCCAGGCCGAGCGCGGCGGAGCGGACCAGCGAGATGATCCCGCCCTTGGCGGCGCTGTAGTTGGCCTGGGCGACCGAGCCCTGGTGGTTGCCGCTGGTGAAGCCGATCAGGGTGCCGCCGCCCTGGCGGCGCATGACGGCGGAGGCGGCGCGGAAGACGGTGAAGGTGCCCTTGAGGTGGGTGGCGACCACCGGGTCCCACTCCTCCTCGGACATGTTGAACAGCATCCGTTCGCGCAGGATGCCGGCGACGCAGACGACGCCGTCGATGCGTCCGTAGCGGGCGAGCGCGGTGTCGACGATGCGCTGGCCGCCCTCCATCGTCGAGATGTCGTCGGCGACGGCGACGGCCTCCCAGCCGGCGGCGAGGATCTCCTTCACCACGCCGTCGGCGATCTCGCTCGTCGGCTCCCCGCCCTCGATCCCGACGCCGTAGTCGTTGACGACGACCTTGGCACCCTCGGCGGCCGCGGCGAGTGCCACGGCCCGCCCGATGCCCCGGCCGGCGCCGGTGACGGCCACGACCTTGCCTGCCAAGAAGTTCCCCACGTCCGGCCCCTTCCCGCGTTTTCTGACGGACCGTTAGATTCTATGACCAGTCAGATACCGGAGCACAAGCCCTGGGGGACCTCATGACCCTGCCCGCCGAGTTCCACGACATCGCCAAGCGCGTGAACAACTGGGGGCGTTGGGGCGCCGACGACGAGATCGGCACCCTCAACCTCGTCACCGACGAGGTCGTACGGGCGGCCGCGGCGGAGATCCGTACCGGCCGCCGGATACCGCTGGCCCTGCCGCTGAAGGAGGACGGGGTGCAGGCGGGCATGATTCCCGGCCGGATCAACCCGCTGCACACGATGGTGCAGATCAACCAGGAGATCTTCGGGCCGGGCACGGTGGCGTGCAGCGACGACGCCGTGACGATGGGACTCCAGGCGGGCACCCACTGGGACGCCCTGACGCACGTCTCGCACTCGGGGAGGATCTACAACGGCCGCCCGGCGTCCTCGATCACGGCGCACGGCCGCGCCGAGTTCAGCGGCATCGACAAGGCCGGCCCGATCGTCTCGCGCGGCGTGCTCCTGGACGTGGCCCGAGCCAAGGGCCTGGACCGGCTGCCCGGGGGCCACGCGGTGACCCCGGAGGACCTGTCGGAGGCGGAGGAATTCGGCGGGGTCACGGTCCGCCCCGGCGACATCGTCCTGGTCCGCACCGGCCAGGTCCAGGTCTACCTGGCGGGCGACAAGCACGGCTACGGCTTCCCGTCCCCGGGCCTGTCCGTCCGTACCCCGGAGTGGTTCCACGCGCGGGACGTGGCGGCGGTCGCCAACGACACCCTGACCTTCGAGATCTTCCCCCCGGAGATCGACAACCTCTGGCTGCCCGTGCACGCGCTCGACCTGGTGGAGATGGGCATGCACCAGGGCCAGAACTGGAACCTCGAAAAGTTGTCCACAGCCTGTGCAGAAGAGAACCGTTACGCCTTCCTCCTGTCGGCGATGCCGGAACCCTTCGTCGGCGCGGTGGGCACCCCGGTGTCCCCGGTGGCCGTCCTCTGACGACGGACGGGGGTGGGCTCAGGCCGGGTGGGTACCACCTTGGGGAGCGGCCGCGGGTGGCCGCCCGACGGGGGGCCGGAGGAGACCATGGTCAGACGCCTCGCAGGTGTCGTGGGCGCCGTGGTCTCGGCCGGCCTTCTCGCGCTCCTGTTCGTCCTCGCCTCGCGCCACCACTCGATCTGGGTCTACCTGCTCTTCGTGTTCGTGCTCCCCTGGCCGGTCATGTGCCTGGTCGTCGCCTTCGACAACGGCGACACCGGCGGTACCGACTCCGGTGGTTCGGGGTACGGCGGCGACGGAGGTGTCGGCCTCGGCGGCCTGTGAGCCACCGCCCCAGCGCCTCAGAATTGGATCTTTCCGACCCGGTACTTCAGCTTGTAGTGCGATCCGGGTCCGAGGATGTCCCGGGTGTGCGACCCGGTACCTGCCTCGTCGGCGGGAATGCTGATGCTGCCGAGGTCGTCGTCCGGGGTGAGAACGTCGTGGTCGTAGAGCGCCACGACCACATAGGCGGCGCGGAACAGGAAGTCCTTGGAAAACCCGATCTCCGCGCCACTCGACATCGGGTAACCGCCGTCGTCGCCCGGCCAAACCTTGCGACCGTCGACGTGCATGATCACTTCATCGCCCGGGTCCTCGCTGGACCGTTCGCACAGAAGAGAATCGAAGCGCAGAATCGCCTCGCTCATCGCGATCCCCCTTTCGCCCACAGGGATCCGCCGGTCGACCCCACCATTGTCTCCCGTCGCCCGTTGCCCCGCCCGCCACGGAACCGGATTCCGGCCGGTGGCGGCCGGGCCGACGCTGGAAGGGAGAGAGCCCCGAAGCGATCGGGCCATCATCCGCTGGTAGCGGGCGAGCTTCTGCGCGGCGGTCTTGCCGTGCTGGGCGTGCGGAAGGTCGTGAGCGTCGGAGGTCGTGGTGGCCGTCTCGCGCACGCCCCAGTCGATGCCGATGGCGCGGCCGGTCTCCGGCAGGGCCTCGGTCATCGAGGACACGACGAAGGAGCAGTACCAGTGTCCGAGGCTGTCCCGGTAGACACGGACCGACGTCGGGTCGGATGGCAGGTCACGCGACCACACGACCGTCAGCACGATCCCGCTGGCCAGGTGCAGACGGCCGTCCTTGAGGCGGAAACCACGCTTGCTGTAGTTCAGCGACGGCAGCGCCTCGCGCTTCTTCTTCGGCTTCGGCATCCCGGCCCGCTGCCGCATCGGCAGCTTCGCCTTGATGTCCTTGAGCGCCTTCGTCCGGGACTTGGCGAAGTCCCGGATGATCTGCTGCTGAGGAACCGAACTGCCTTTCCGCAGCCACGACATCACGCCGCGCGCCTCGGTCAGCATCTTGTCCAGCTGCGACGGACCACACGTGGTCTTCTCGCCTGTCGCCTTGCTGTGCCTGTGGACCTTGCGGGACATCGCCACGCACTCGTTCCACACCCAACGGCACTTTGACCACTCGTCTTCGAGCTGGGCCAGCGCCGTCTTCGACACGCGCAGCCGGAAGGTGTACCGGGCATGCCCGGTCACCTCCTCGGCTATCGCTGCTGTCGTCATGATCAGCAACCTAACAGCCCCCACTGACAACGGAAGAGAGCGCAGGTCAGAACAGATGCGAAGAGAACTCCGGCGCTCCGCGCCTCCGCGCCAAGGACCCATTCTCCCCCGCAAGCGGGAGGTACCCCCACCCCGGCCTGAAGGCCGGGGCATCCTGGGAGAAATCGGGTGAAGGCGGCCACCAGGGAGACAGGTGGCGCCATGGCCGTCATCGAGATGACGATCCCGGTGGGCGGGGCCCACCGCCCCACATGCACGCCGGAACCGAGAGCGCCCTGGTCCTGGAGGGCCGGGTCCGCTACCACGTCGACGGCGAGACGTTCGAGGGTGGCCCGGGCTCCTTCTTCCACCTCCCCGAGGGCGTCTGGGAGCGGTTCGAACCGCTGGAGACCACGCGCATGCTTGCCATCTTCGTGCCGGGCGGCGCGATCGACGAGTTCTTCGCCGAGGTGGGCGAACCCGCGACGGCCAAGGAACTCCCCACCCCCACCGAACCGGACATCGCGAAGATCGTGGAGGCGGCAGCCCGCTACGGCATGCAGATACGGCCCTGACCGAACGCGGGACCCGGCCCACGGCGCGCCCGCGCCCGGCGCACGGCCGCAGGTGGCTCACCCGCCGAGCCGGAACCACACCACGGTCCCGCCGTCGCCGCTGACCACCGCCCAGTCGTCGCAGTACGCCCCGACGAGCGCGAGCCCCCGACCGCCGGTATCGAGCAATCCCCCGCCCGCCAGCCGGCCCACCGGCCCGCTGTCGCACACCTCGACGGTAACCCGGCCGCCCACGACGGTGACATCGATGCCGATCAGGGTGGTCCGTGTGTGCCGGTGCGCGTTGGTCACCACCTCGGAGGTGCACAGCCGCGCCGCCTCCACCAGGTGGGCGAAACCTGCGCTCCGCAGGATCAGCGCCACCAACTCCCGCACGACCCTCGGCGTATCGGGCCGACTGGGCGCAATCATCCGGTAGCTGAGCCCTAAGGCACTCGCGTGCGTCACGTTCGTCTCCCAACGCGGTACGGATTCGCGCTGCCTGCCCGTGCGTGGCCTTGGCCGCCCCCAGGTGGCGCGCCCCCAAGGCGCGCGCCAGCGGCTGCACTTCGCTCCCTTCGGCGTGCGGCGCGATGCTGAGCACGACTGTAGCGGGAGACGTAACATCTGTTTTACGGTTTCGGATATTTGATGCGACGAAGTGGACCTCGCGCGAGCCCACGCGTCACACTGGGAGCCGACAGGAGGGGACGCCGATGCCACCGAGGAAGGCTCCGACCGCGCGGCAGCGGAGGCTGGGCGCCGAGCTGCGGAAGATCCGGGAGCAGGCGGGAATCTCGCTCACCGAGGCGGCGGCACAACTCAGCACCGACCGAACCGCGATGAGCAACATCGAGAGCGGTCGGTTCGGCGTCAGCAGCGAACGCGTCCGCACGTGGGCCAGTCACTACGATTGCCCGGACCAGGCCTACGTCGACGCCCTGGCGGCCATGGCGGAAGAACGCGGCCGCGGATGGTGGGACGACTATCGAGACGACCTCTCCGCAGGACAGCTCGACCTGTCCGAGCTCGAACACCACGCCGTCGCACTCCGCACCGTACAGATCATGCACATGCCGGGCCTGCTACAGACGGAGGACTACGCGCGGGCCGTCTTCGAGGAGGCCGTACCGCCTCTGCGGCCGATAGACCTCCGACGGCGACTCTCCCACCGGATGAGGCGCCGCGATGTCCTCGACCGTCCGGACGCCCCGGCTTGCACCTTCCTGATCCACGAGGCCGCCCTGCGCATGACGTACGGCGGCCGCGGGATCGCGTTGCAGCAACTCGACTACCTGCTCAAGCAGTCGGAGCGCGACAACCTGACCGTACGGGTGATTCCCTTCCGGGTCGGAGGTTTCCCGTACGCGGGAAGCTCGACACTCTATGCGCACGGCCCGGTCCCGCAGCTCGACACGGTGCAGACGGACACCGCAACCGGCCCCGCGTTCCTCGATGCCGAGACGCGGCTCGCCAACTATCGGGCGGTCCTGGACCGGACCGAGGAGAAGTCGTACGACCCCGTACGGTCGCGTGACTTCATTCGCGAAATGGCGCAACAAGTATGAAGGCGTGGGAACAGTGGATATTCAGTGGCGCAAGTCCTCGAAGTCGACGGACGCGGAAGGCAACTGCCTCGAAGTGGCCGTGGTTGGCGGCGAGGTCCTGATCCGGGAGAGCGACCAGCCGGGTCTGGTCATCAAGACCTCACGAGCCAAGCTGCGGGCATTCATCGACGGAGCCGCCGCAGGCGAGTTTGACGACCTCGCCTGAGCAGCCCGCCGCAACCAACGGCTCCCTGCCCCCTTGTGGGCGGGGAGCCGTTTCGCTGCCGTACCACGCGTCGGCATATGCCGTCTCACTCTTTAGACGTCAAACAGTTGATACGGCCCTTCGGTCGGCGCTACCTTCCAAGCACGCCACCTCCGGTATCGCGCACCACGCGCCGCAGACCGGAGGCGGGCAACTCCCTTCAATCTTGCGCCAGTTGATGGGAGGCGCACCGCCGCCCCCGCCCCGCCGCTCGTCACGGCTTGGAGGGGGCGGCCCCGCCGCACCGGCAGGAGTGATCCGCATGCTCGCGCGACACCACACCCCGCACACCACCCCGGCCGGGGCCACCGCCAGAGACGCCACGGTGGCGATCCGCACCGGCTACTGGTTCGAGGCCCTCTGCTACGCCGACGCCTACGCCCAGACCCCCGAACTCCTCGACCGCGTCATGCTGGACACCGCCGAGGAGGCGATCCGCCTGATCCGGGTCCAGATCCGGACCACCCACCCCTTCGCCCTCTCACCGACCGAGGTGCACCGCGCGCTCGCCTGGTCCGATGGCGGCGGCCGCGTCCCCGCCCTCGCCGCCCTCCACCGCGGCGAGATCGCCGGCTTCAGCATCGTCCTGCGCGACGGGCTCCGCGCCGAATGGCGGGTCCGCCCCGTCGACTGCCTCTCGCTGACCGTCTCGCACCGATGACGAGCTCCTCCCGCAGACCGACCCGCAGGGGAGCGGCCGGTGGCCGGTCGGTACCCTGCGGTGCCTCCGACCGCCGGAGGCAGTTCTTCCGCTCAGGAGTCCCCCATGGCCATGAAGAAGGCCACCATCCAGCAGCAGGTGGCGGCAGCCATCGCGCAGGCCAACCCGGCCGACCGTCCCCTCGTCACCATCCAGGCCATCGCCGGCCCGAGCGTGTGGCTGATGAGCATGCTCGGCCTCATCGGCCAGGCGTTCCTCACCTACTACTTCATCACCGTCACCGAACAGGCCGTCGTGGTCCACAAGGCGAGCCGGATGAGCAACCGCCCGCAGGAGATAGCCTTCGCGATCCCCGCGGACCAGGCCTCCGGCCTCGTCGGGCAGATCAACCGGAACACGATCTGGAGCGACTTCCGCATGCAGCTCCCCGGCCAGCCGCAGCCCACGCGCATGAACGTGCACCGCATCTGGCGCACCGAGATGGACCACCTGCTGGGCCTGCTCACCGGCCAGCCGGTCGCCTGACCGCCCGCCGCCGGCGCCGGCTTTCCCCACCCGGCGCCGGCGGATCAGGGGACGAGGACGACCTTGCCGAGGTTGCGGCGCTGCTCGATGAGGGCATGGGCCCGGGCCGCCTCGCCGAGGGGGATCTCCTCGTGCACGGCGGTGCGCAGGGTCCCCGCGTCACGCGACTGCCAGAGCTCGCGCAGCCAGCGGTCGTAGAGTGCGGGCTTGCCGGTGGCGATGGCCCGCATCTGGAATCCGATCATCGAGGCGCCGCGGACCAGGAGTTCGTACGCCTCCACCGTGCCACCGCCGGAGCTGAAGGCCACCAGCCGGCCGCCCGTCGCCAGGGACCGTACAGCGGGGCCGAGAAGGTCACCGCCGACGCCGTCGAGGATCACGTCGTACGGGGCACCCCGGTCGAGTTCCTCGTACAGGACGACTTCGTCGGCGCCCAGCCCCCGGACGAAGTCGGCCTTGTCCGCGCTGCCGACGGCGGCGACGACGCGTGCCGCCCCGCCGGCCTTGGCGTACTGGAGGGCGAGCGTGCCCACGGCGCTCGCCGCCGCGGTGACCAGGACCGACTCGCCGGGCTCCACGCGCCCGGCCTCATACGCCCCGCGCGCCACCAGCCCGCTGCGGACCAGCGCGACCGCCTCCACAGCGGTCGCGCCGTCCGGGATCCGGGAGGTCATCGCGGTGTTCAGGACCGCGAACTCGGCGTAGGCGTCGGCGAAGCACAGCCCGGTGACGCGGTCTCCGACGCCGAAGGCGGTCACGCCCGCACCTGCGGCGACGATCTCCCCGGCGACCTCGCCGCCGAACGAGACCGGTCCGCTGCCCTCCCGCACCTTGCGCACGGTGGGCAGGGTCACCCCGACCGCCTCGACCCGGACCAACACCTCCCCGGCGCCCGCCTCGGGCCGGTCGGCCTCCTCGGCGAACAGCACCTCGGGCCCACCGTTGACCTCATGACGAATGCGCAGCACAGGACCTCCCCGATCCGGTTCCCTTGGACGCCCCAACGATAGGTCGGCCGGCCTCGGCGCCCCGACCACCGGAGCCCTCCGAAGAGGGCCGGCGCCGGACGTCCCCACCCCGGCGCCGGCGGGCGGGCGTCAGCCGTCCGCGCAGATCACGTCGTACGGGCGGCCGATGGCCATGGTCAGCTGCATCGGCTCGGTGGTCCCGGAGGGGCACTCGTCCTTGGTCTTGACGAGGCCGAGCACCTTGTACGTGCCCGAACCGCCCTTGGCGCAGGGGACCTCCTGGGCCTGCGAGTCGATGCAGTCGCCCTGCACCAGCTGCCCGCCGCCGGCGCCCGCGTCACCCGGGTGCTCGCCGGACAGGTTCCGGCCGCAGACGGTGTTGGTGGGGATACCGCCCTTCTTGCTCGAACCGTAGGAGATGCTCACCTGGATCATCAGGTCGGTACCGGCCGGGCACTGGATCGCGCCCGGGAACATGCTGGCGTCCTTGATGTCGATGGCCTTGAAGGTGGCGCCCGCGGCCGAGCACTTCTGCGGCCGGTAGCCGTCCGGCTTGTTGTCCGGGTCGGGGCCGCCGCAGTCGCCGACCTTCCACGAACTGGACGTGTCCGAGGAGGACTCGGGGTTGCCCGGGTCCTTGGACGCCTTGGCGGAGGGGGACGCGGTGGCGGAGGCGGACGTGCCCTTGCCGTTGCCCGGGTCGCCGTCCTTGCCGAGCCACCGGGACGCCGCGATGATGCCGACGATGACCAGGACGACGGCCAGGACGGCAGGGAGCTTGCCGCCTCCCGAACGCCGCGGGGGCTGCGGGGGCGGAGGGGGCGTCACCGCGTACGGGTTGGCCATGCGCTTCTCCTGATGATGAGGGAGGGTAAGGGTGTTGGATCCGACGCGCGAACGATGACGCGTCATGGACACTTCATAGTTCCACGACGGCAGACACCCGACCGCCCCGGGCCGGGCCCCCGGCTAGCGTCCCTTCCGCTCGTGCGTCGCGGCGCGGATCTCCTCGGTCGCCTCGCGGAACGCCGGGGCCGCGCGCGCGAAGTAGCCGAAGAGCAGGTCCCGTTGCTCGTCGGTGTACTCGGCGAGCACCTCCGCGATCCGCCGCCGCGCCGGGGCCACCGCTTCCTCGACCCCCGCCAGCGCGCCGGGTACCGCCTCCACCACGACCTTGCGCCGGTCGGCCGGATCGGCGACGCGGCGTACGTAACCCGCCCGCTCCAGCCGGTCGATCAGCCGCGTCGTGGCGCCCGTCGTGAGGCCCGTCCGGGCCGCGAGCTCGCCCGAGGTGAGGCCGTCGGCCAGGGTGATGCGGCTGAGCGCGTACCACTCGGACGCCTGGAGGCCCGCGGCCTCCGCGCCCGCCATGCCGTGCAGCCCCACGGCGTCGACGTAGTCCCGGAAAACCAGCCGCCGTTCATCCTGCTCTGCCATCCCGACACCTTTCCCCTTGGCGAATATCTGCATGCGTGCAGATAATGAGTGTGCGCAGCTACTGCACAAGTGTAGTCAATCGCGCGGCCCCGTAGCCCGTAGCGCCCTAGCGCCCTAGCGCCAGCAGAGAGGCATCACCGTGAACGCCAAGACCGCCAAGACCCTCAAGCGCGCCGCCCTCGCCGCCTCCGCCGCCCTCGCCCTCACCGCCGCGGGCGCGTACCTGTACCTCGACACCACCTCCGAGGTGCACCGCACCGGCGTCGCGACCTGCGCCGACGTCATCCCGGCCGACGCGCCCCGCGCCGACGGCGAGGCCGTCTGCGCCACCCTCGACGCCCTCACCGCCGCCTGGGGAGCCGGCGACGCGGACGCGTACGGCCTCCAGTTCACGGAGAACGGCACCTACACCACCTACATCGGCACCCACTACGAGGGCCGCGCCGACATCACCGCGGGCCACCGCGCGCTCTTCGCGGACTTCGTCAAGGGCAGCAAGCTCGCCGCCACCTACCTCGACATGCGCTTCCTCGGCAAGGACGTCGTCCTCCTCACCGGCCGCGGCGACGACTACACCGGCGGCAGGCCCGCCGCCGCCGAGCTCTCGAAGGTCCAGACGTACACCCTCGTCCGCGACACCGACGGCACCTGGCGGATCGCCGCCTTCCACAACACCCGGCGCCAGAACGTGATGGAGCGCTTCTCCTTCCTCTACTCCCCCCGCACGGCCCCGAAGGCGGAGAAGTGACCCGCGCCCTGCGGACCGCTAGCGCAGCAGGACCGGCAGGCTGCGCAGCCCCCGGTGCCGCGGGTTCTGCCGCCAGTGCGGTTCGGCCGTACGGGCGGACGGGGCCGGCCGCAGGCCCGGGTAGCGGCGGAGCAGCGCCGTGAAGGCGATCTCGGCCTGGAGACGGGCCAACGGCGCGCCGAGGCAGTGGTGGATGCCGTGACCGAAGGCCAGGTGGCCGGCCGTCGGGCGGGTCAGGTCGAAGCGGTCCGGGTCGGGGAAGACCGCCGGATCCCGGTTGGCGGCCAGCATCGCGATCTGTACGAAGTCACCGGCGGGGATCGTGGTGCCGCCGATGGTCACGGGCTCCGTGGCGTAGCGCATGGTGGCGATGGAGAACGGGCTCTCGTGCCGCAGGACTTCCTCGGTCAGGGCGCCCGTCAGCGCGGGGTCCGCGCGCAGGGCGGCGAGCTGCTCGGGGTGGGTGAGCAGCGCGTGTACGCCGTTGGCGATGAGGTTGGCGGTGGTCTGGTGGCCGGCCGCCACCAGCAGGAAGGCCATCGAGGTGATCTCCGGCTCGGTGAGCCGGTCCCCCGCGTCGCGGGCCGCGATCAGCTCGGACAGCAGGTCGTCGCCGGGGCGGGTGCGCTTGTGCCGCAGCAGGGCGCGGATGTGGCCCACCAGGGCCTCGGCCGTCCCGACGGACACCTCCCCGTCGCCCTCCTCACCGGTCAGGGTCGCGGCCCAGGCCGCCAGGATCTCCGCGGCGCCGTCGGACGCGCCGAGCAGGTCGAAGACCACCGCGAGCGGCAGCGGCACGGCGAACTCCGCCACGAGGTCCACCTCCTCGCCACCCTCCACGGCATCCATGCCGTCCAGCAGCCGCTCGACATGCGCCGCGATCACCGGCCGCAGCGCGGCCACCCGCCGTACGGTGAAGGCCTGCTGGACCAGTCGGCGCAGCCGGGTGTGGTCGGGCGGATCGGTGTTGAGCATGTGCGCGGTCAGCGCCCGCCCGGGCCCCGGCCCCTCGTCGGCGCCACCCCTGCGGTCGAAGGCCTCGGTGGCGGCGTTCTTGCTCAGCCGCGGATCGGCGAGCGCCGCCTTGCACGCGGCGTGCCCGGTGATCACCCAGCCCTCCAGCGGGGCCTCCCCCAGGATCCGGACCCGGTGCGCCCCGTCGCCCCGCTCCCGCCAGCGTCGCAGGACGGGGTGCGGATGGTCGAAGAAGGAGGTGTCCACCTCCTCCGTGCCGTCCCCCATGCCGTCCCCCATGCCGTCACCGCCCATGGACGAGCCGTACGTCTTCCACCCCGAGCAGCCCGACCAGCGGGACCTTGGCCCTGCGCTGCCCGGGGTCGACCACCAGCCCCGCGCCCCGGATCAGGTCCAGGAGCAGCTCGGCGAGCGGCATGACCATGTGCCGGCCCCAGCAGCGCTCGGAGGAGTGCCCGAAGGGCAGGTATCCGGGGGCCGCGTCGGGGTCGAGGTGGTCCCACCGCTCGGGCCGGAACGCCTCCGGGTCCTCCCACAGCGCGGGGTCCCGGTGGGACAGCAGCGGCAGGACGAGGATGTCGTCGCCGTCGCCGATGCGTTCGTCGAGGGCGGTGTACTCGGGTGAGGCGTAGCGCAGGATGTTCCACGAGGGCGGCAGCAGCCGCGCGGCCTCGTGGATGATGTGGCGGTTCGACACGCCGTCATCGAAGGGCGAGCCCAGCCACAGCGCGTTCGCCACGAGGGTGGAGACGGTGAAGCAGAGCGGGGCGGCCGCCCTCCGGTACATGCCCATCGCATAACGGCGGTCGTGGTATCCGGCGGCTTCGGCCATCAGCCCGGATATTCCGGTTGTCCTGGCTCCCGGCCTTTTCCGCCAGGGAATCGCGGCGCCGGCCGCTATGACGGACCAGGTGAGCTTCGGGGTGAGTTCGAGATTGCGGCTCATGAGAATGCGCAGCCGGTAGGGATCGTCGCCGAGAATGAGATCCCTGAGAAAGAAATGGCCGGTTATCGGCCACGGACCGGACAGGTCCGCTTCCTTGGGCAACGGCTTTTCCAGGGCTTCCCGTACGTCACGGCCGATGATCCGCATCACCGACGACGCCTCGTTCCGCTCGATGGAGCGGCCGTGCAGCGGCTTGAACGTGGGCCGTTCGGTCTCGGTGGCGCGCCGGGCGGCGAGGATCCGGAGGGCGAGCTCCGGCCCGGCGACGCCCATGGTGTCGGGTTCGAGCCGGAAGGCGTCCCGACCCGTGTGGTCGCGGAGCAGGGCGGCCAGCCGGGGCGCGAACTCCGTGGTCCGGGCCGTCGGCGGGGAGGAGAGGGGCATGCGGGACTCCGATGGGGCCGGTCGGTGCCGTCGGATACCGCCCCGGCCGGCCGGCGACGGGGCCGGCGACCGGGGCGGCGGTCGTGCCGGTCTAGTACCAGAAATACCAGGCGCTGGCCTTGAGGCTCTTCCGACCGGAAACAGCGTTGCGGATGGCGAAAAGCATCTTCATCGCCGCACCCCCTCTCCCATGTGTGGCTGGTGGCCGAATTGTGGGTAGCAGGCCAAATCCCGCACGTACTCCCCCGGTAGGAGAAGAGCGCGGGTGTTTCCCGTTGGCACGCGCCGCCACCATAGACAGGCGACCGGCGCTCATTCAATGGGGCGTGCATCTTTTTATCTCGGCTTGAACGCCGAGACGCCTTACGTGCGAGTGGCGCGTCAAGAAGAGGTCCTGCGGGTGGCGGCGTACGCGCATGCACGCCCCGAGCGCGGCACGGCAGCCGCCACCCCGCGACCCGCACTCGTCAAGGCCTGCCCTTGGCGTCCCCTCGCGTCGAATCGCTCCACACCAGGGTGATCAACATGTGACGAACCGTCAACACCTCGTTAGAGGTACACGCGCGGTTCCCGCAGGGCGGCACGTCCTTCGGCGCGGCCTTCGGCACGGCCTTCCGGCGCCCGGCCCGGGCCGTCCGCCGCGCGGTCCGACGCGGCCTTCTCCGCCCGGTCGATCTCGCACCAGATCCGCTTGCCCGCGCCCTCGCGCTGCCAGCCCCAGCGGTCCGCGAGACCGTCCACCAGCTCCAGGCCGCGCCCGCCCGTGTCGTCACCGCAGGCCTGCCGGCGGGACGGTGCCCGGTCGCTCGCGTCGGCGACCTCGACCCGCACCCCCGGCCCCCCGAACAGCATCCGCAGCACGGCCGGACAGCCCGTGTGCACGACCGCGTTCGTGACCAGCTCGGAGATCAGCAGGACCAGCGTCTCGGCGAGCGGCTCGTCATCCCCTATGCCCGACCCTGCCAACCGGGACCGGGCCCACCGGCGCGCCCGGCCGACCTCGGCGGGATCCGGTCCTACCTCCAGCTGAACCTGAAGCACCTGCACCGCTCACACCATCCGAACCGGCGGACACTTCGCCTCGCGACAGGACGGGATCACCCACTGTGATCCCCTTGCGGAGCAGCATGGTTGACATACAGTCACCACAACAAGCGCTTCGGGCATATTCCCGCGCGAAGGAGTAGGCGTGGTGCATACTGTGCGGCGCCCGCGCCGCTCAACCGCTCGCATTCGTGGGAGCGTACCGGAGCAGGCCCCTGACTCCGGTCCGTAAGGAGTCGGGCGAAGGACACAAACCGATATCAACTCTCTGTAATCGGACATGCGTCCCGCGCCGTCCCTCCCGTGCCCACCCTTCGGCCCGTGCCGTCACAGCGAGCGAGCGTACGGCTCAGCGCTCCCCGGCTCCCCCGCCCGGTACCGCGCCTCCGTCATCAGCTCCTCCGCCAGCACCTCCTCCATCCGCGCCGCCGTCCCCCACTGCTTCGCCCGCACCCACGCCCGCTTCAGGTGCAGGTGCACGTCCGCCTCCCAGGTGAAGCCCATCCCGCCGTGCACCTGCAGGCAGTCCCGGGCGTTGCGCACGGCGGCCTCGTCGGCCAGCAGCTTGGCCGCCGCCAGCTCCGCCAGGGACTCCTCCATCACCGCCGCCGCGTACACCGCCGTACGGGCCACCTCCGCCCGCACCAGCATCTGCGCGCACAGGTGCTTGACCGCCTGGAACGCCCCGATCGGCTGTCCGAACTGCTCGCGCTCCTTCGCGTACCGCACCGCCAGTTCCAGGGTCCGCAGCGCGCTGCCGAGCTGGAGCGCGGCCGTCAGCAGCGTCCCCGCCTCACGCTCTTCGGGGCCGGGCATGTTGTAGCGCGCCTCGATCTGCGTCCGCATGGACACCCGCACCAGCGGTGTCAGCGGATCCGCCGACCGCACCGGCTCCCCTGCGGGCACCCCGCCGAGCCCGAGCATCGCGTCGGCCTCGCCCAAGTGGCTCACCAACCCCCCGTCCAGATCGAAGGCCGTCACCACCGCCTCCCCCTCCGCGGCCCCCGCCACCACTCCGGCGGCCAGGTGGGTGGCGACCAGCGGACCCGGCACCAGCGCCCGCCCGGCCTCCTCGAAGACGAGGACCGCCTCCGGCAGCCCGAGCCCGACCCCGCCCTCGCTCTCCGGGAGCCGCAGCGCGAAGAACCCGGCCGCGCCGAGCTCCCGCCACAGCTCCCGGTCCACGGACAGGCCGGTGGCGGCCGCCCGGTCCACCGAGGCGCGCAGCTCCTCGCGCCCGTACCTCCCCGCCAGGAGGTCCCGTACGCCCGCCCGCAGATCCTTCTGGTCCTCGGTCGGCTGGAAGTCCACGCCCCTCACCGGCCCTTCGGGAGGCCGAGGATCCGCTCGGCGACGATGTTCTGCTGGATCTGCGAGGTACCGGCCGCGATGGTGTACGAGAGGGAGGAGAGCCGGTCCAGGGTCCACTCCTCCTCCAGGGAGAGGGATCCGAGCCCCAGCACCTCCGCCGCCACCTCGTACAGCTCCTGGCGCGCGTGCGAGTACGCCAGCTTGAAGACGGAGCCGCCGATCCCGGGGACCCCGCCGGTGCGCTCCGACTCGCTCACGTTCCACTGCGTGAGCCGCCACAGCGCGCCGAACTCCCCGTGCAACCGCCCCAGTCGGCGCCGCAGCACCGGATCGTCCCACCGCCCGTTCGCCTTCGCCGTACGGGCCAGCTCGCCCAGGGTCCGGCGGCAGGCGACGACCTCGCCGACGAAGGCGGTGCCCCGCTCGAAGGACAGCGTCACCATGGTGACCCGCCAGCCGTCGTTCTCGTCCCCGACCCGGTTCGCGACCGGGACCCGCACCTCGTCGAGGAACATCTCCGCGAACTCCGTCGACCCGGCGAGCGTGCGCAGCGGCCGCACCGTCACCCCGGGCGCGTCCATCGGCATGGCCAGCCAGGAGATGCCCCGGTGCTTGGGGGCCTGCGGATCCGTCCGCACCAGCAGCTCGCACCAGTCCGCGACCTCCGCGTGCGAGGTCCAGATCTTCGAGCCCGTGATGACGTAGTCGTCGCCGTCGCGAACCGCGCGCGTCCGCAGCGAGGCCAGGTCGGAGCCCGCGTCCGGCTCGCTGAACCCCTGGCACCACACCTCGTCGCCGCGCAGCACCGGCGGCAGCCAGCGCGCCCGCTGCTCCGCGGTGCCCTCGGCGGCGATGGTCGGGCCGGCGTGCAGCAGCCCGACGAAGTTGGCCCCGACGTACGGGGCCCCCGCGAGCTCCGCCTCCTCCAGGAAGATCAGGTGCTGGGTCGGGGTGGCCCCGCGCCCGCCCGCGTCCACCGGCCAGTGCAGGCCCGCGTACCCGGCCTCGTACAGCCGGCGCTGCCAGCCGAGGTCGTAGGCGCGCCGCCCGGGCCAGTCGTCCGGGGACGGCTTGGCGGGCAGCTCGGGGAGGGTCTTGGCGAGCCATTCGCGCAGCCGGGCCCGGAAGTCCTGCTCCTCGGCGGTGTAGGTGAGGTCCATCAGCGGCCCTTGCCCCGGTCCTTGTCCAGATCCAGGCCGAGCATGCGGATGGCGTTGCCGCGCATCAGCTTGTAGATCGTCTCGTCGTCCAGCCCCTTCACGTGGTCGAGGGCGACCTCCTTGGTGTGCGGGAAGGTCGAGTCCACGTGCGGGTAGTCGGTCTCGAAGGTCGCGTTGTCGCGCCCGACGACGTCCAGCGAGGCGATCCCGTGCTTGTCGCGGAAGAAGCAGCAGAACATCTGCCGGTAGTAGTACGTGGACGGCGGCTCGGGGATCAGATCGCGGACCCCGCCCCAGGCGCGGTGCTCCTGCCACACGTCGTCGGCGCGCTCCAGGGCGTACGGGATCCAGCCCATCTGGCCCTCGCTGTACGCGAGCTTCAGCTGCGGGAACTTCACCAGCACCCCGCTGAAGAGGAAGTCCATCATCGAGGCCATGGCGTTGTTGAAGCTGAGCGAGGCCTGCACGGCGGGCGGCGCGTCGGGGGAGGCGGCGGGCATCTGGGAGCTGGACCCGATGTGCATGTTGACCACGGTGCCCGTCTCCTGGCAGACGGCGAAGAAGGGGTCCCAGTAGCCGGAGTGGATGGACGGCAGCCCGAGGTACGTCGGGATCTCGGAGAAGGTCACGGCCCGCACCCCGCGGGCGGCGTTGCGCCGGATCTCGGCCACGGCCAGGTCGATGTCCCACAGCGGGATGATGCACAGCGGGATCAGCCGGCCGCCGCTGTCACCGCACCACTCCTCGACCATCCAGTCGTTGTACGCGCGCACGCAGGCGAGGGCGACCTCCTTGTCGTGCGCCTCGGCGAAGGTCTGCCCGCAGAAGCGCGGGAAGGTCGGGAAGCACAGGGACGCCTCGACGTGGTTGAGGTCCATGTCGGCGAGCCGTGCCTTGGGGTCCCAGCAGCCGCGCCGCATCTCGTCGCGGGTGATCCCCTCCAGGGTCATGTCGTCGCGGTCGAAGCCGACGGCGGCGATGTTGCGCTTGTACGGGAACTTCAGGTCCTCGTAGATCCACCAGTCGGTCGGCGGGCCGTCCGGGTCCATGGAGATCACGTACTTGCCGCCCGTGTACTCGAGCTCGCCGATGCCCGCGGTGAGCGCCTTGGGACCGCGGTCGCGGTATTTGGCCGGCAGCCACACGTCGAAGAGGTGGGCGGGCTCGATCACGTGGTCGTCGACGCTGATGATCCGAGGCAGTTCCAGTCCCATGCGGTCTCCCCAATCGGATGCCAATCTGATGGATCGTCAGAAACAAGCTAGCCCCGCCACCCCTGGACCGACAAGCGTCGGCGCTCTACGCTCTCCGCTTGATCTGACTATCCGTCAGCTATGGGGAGGCCTGGGATGACGGACGCCGAGACAGCAACGGAACTGAGCCGGTCCGCGACCCTGTGGGAACTGATCACCCTCCGGGCGGCGCTGACCCCGGACACCACCGTCCTCATCGAGGCGGCCGAGGACCGGGCCTGCGACCGCCGGCTCACCTTCGCCGAGCTCCGCGACCGCTCCGAGCGCGTCGCGGCCGGCCTCCACGACATGGGCGTACGCCCCGGCACGGTCGTCGCCTGGCAACTCCCCACCCGCATCGAGACCGTACTGCTCTCGGTCGCCCTCGCCCGGATCGGCGCCGTCCAGTCCCCTGTCATCCCCTTCTACCGGGACCGGGAGGTCGGCTTCGCCCTCCAGGAGTCCAAAGCCGAGTATTTCGCCGTCCCCGGGGTGTGGCGCGGCTTCGACTACCCGGCGATGGCGCGGCGACTCGGCGCGCGCGGCGTCTTCGAGGCCTACTCCGCCCTCCCGGACGGCGACCCGTCCGTACTCCCCCCGCCCCCCGCCTCCGGCACGGACGTCCGGTGGATCTACTGGACCTCCGGCACCACCTCCGACCCCAAGGGCGTCCTGCACACCGACCGCTCCCTGATCGCGGGCGGCTCCTGCCTCGCGCACGCCCTGCACCTGACCCCGTCCGACGTCGGCTCGATGGCCTTCCCCTTCGCGCACATAGCGGGCCCGGACTACACGGTGATGCTGCTGCTGTACGGCTTCCCCGCCGTCCTCTTCGAGAAGTTCGCGATGCCGGACGCCCTGGACGGCTACCGCCGCCACGGGGTCACGGTGGCCGGCGGTTCCACGGCCTTCTATTCGATGTTCCTCACGGAACAACGCAAGGCCCCGCAAACGCCCCTCATCCCCACCCTCCGCCTCCTGGCGGGCGGCGGGGCCCCGAAACCGCCGGAGATCTACCACGCGGTGGTCCGGGAGCTGGGCTGCCAGCTGACCCACGGCTACGGCATGACCGAGGTCCCGATGATCACCATGGGCGCCCCGGACGACACCCCGGACCACCTCGCCACCACCGAGGGACGCCCCCCGTCCGGCATGTCCATCCGCATCACGACCCCGGACGGAGCGGTACTGCCCCCGGACACGGACGGCGAGGTCCGCCTCAAGGGCGAAGCGGTCTGCCAGGGCTACCTCAACCCCGACCAGTCGGCGCAGGTCTTCGACACCGACGGCTACCTGATCACGGGCGACCTAGGCCACCTCACCAAGGACGGCTACCTGGTCCTCACCGGCCGCAGCAAGGACGTCATCATCCGCAAGGGCGAGAACATCTCGGCAAAGGAGATAGAGGACCTCCTCCACCAACTCCCGGGCATCGCGGACGTGGCGGTCATCGGCCTCCCGGACCCGGAACGCGGCGAACGCGTCTGCGCGGTCATCGAACAGCCGACGGGAGCGACCCCCCTGACCCTGCCCCAGTTGACCGCGTATCTGCGCACCGAAGGCCTGGCCACCCACAAACTCCCGGAACAACTGGAACTGGTGGACGCCCTCCCCCGCAACGACGCCCTCCGCAAGGTCCTGAAGTACAAGCTGCGGGAGCGGTACGCGTAGGGGGGTGCAGGCTGGGTCGGCGGCTTCGGGGCCCGGGCACCAGGCAGACCTCCGCCCGAGGCCCGTATGCATGGCCGTTCCGGGTCGGGGACGCGTCAAATCGCTACAAGCGTCTCCGCGACGGCGACAGCGGTCAGTCCGGCACCAGGGTCTGCCTGGGCGTGGAGTCAGCGGGGAATGTGTTTCAGGGTGAAATCGGGCAGGGCATACGGGCCGGCCTGTGGCGCTGAGGGGTCTGCGGGGGTGCGGGCTTCGGGAATGCTCGCGGCATGGAGTTCGGCGTTGTCGACGGGTGTGTAGGCCAGGGCTGATTGCTCCGGGAGCTCCCAGAAGCGGCGGGTGTTGGCGGAGACGGCGTAGACCGTGGTGAAGCGGGTGGAGCGTGGGGCGGTGAGGGCGGCCCGGATGTAGCCGACCGCGTCGCGCGGGCTGAGCCACGTTGCGAGGTGGCGGAGCTCGGTGGGTCGCTCCTCGAAGCTTCCGATGCGCAGACAGATCACCGATAGGTCGAACTTGTCCGCGTACATCTGCCCCAGTGCTTCAATGGCCGCCTTGCTCACCCCGTACAGACCGTCCGGACGCACCGGCTCGTGCGGGCTGGTGACGTGGGCGGTCGGGTAGAAACCGGTCACACGGTTGCTGCTGGCCAGCACCACCCTGTCGATTCCCGTGCGCCGGGCGGCTTCGAGGACGTGGTGGGTCCCCAGGACATTTGCTTCCAGCAGGGCTGCCAGGGGCGCCTCGTCGGGCAATCCGCCCAGGTGGAGCACGGAGTCCGCACCCGAGAGAGCCACTTCCACGGCTGCCGCATCCCGCAGGTCGACGGTGTGGACCTCCTCGTTGGACGCGCACGGATGGAGCGGAGTGCGGTCGAGCAGAATCAGTCGGGTCACGTCGTTTCGCAGCGCCTGCCGCACCACGGAGCCGATGTTCCCCGCCGCACCGGTGATGGCCACCGTTCCCAGACCCACTGCGCCTCCCCAGATCCTTCCGCTGCCGTCGATCACCTTCTCATCGTCGTGGTTCCCAGCCCATGGCGGGCTGATCGCCGCCGGATCACCTCAGCCGCGTAGCGATCAGTGGCGGCCTATTCCCAGTCCGAGACGGCCGCCGGACGCTGAGACGCGAGGAGCGCGTAGCGATTTGACGCGCCACCGTCCTCCGAGGGGCTTCTCGCCGCTGTTTCGTGCAGGTAGAACCGCGCCCAACCCGGAACATGCCTTTCTACGAGCCCGGGCGGATGTCTCCGTGATGCCCGAGCCGGGTCGCCGCCCAACCTGAGGAGTGGGCCTTGGCTGGCCAAGGGAAGCAGGCATCGGCTCCCTGACCGCCCCGTGCAGGCGTCTCTGACCCGTGACCGTTCTTTTGGGGGCTTCCCGACAGTCCTTGTCTTTCCGGGGTGGGACGGCCTGTCAAGGGTGGCCGAAGGCCATCGTTAAGCGACGCGACGAAGGAGCGCCCTTGACAGGCCGTCCCGCACCGGAAGGACTATGGGACTGGCGGGAAACCCCCAAACCGTCTCTGATGCCGATCCGGTTGGCCCCCGAACCCCGAAGCCTCGACCAGCTGGTCGGCTTCCCTGAGCGAGGTGCCGGTGCGGCCGACCCCGTCTGGCAATGCACCGTGCCCCACGAAGCCCGCCGAGGGGGGCGGGTGGGCAACCACCGCCCCGGAGGGGTGGTGAGAGGGGGCGAAGGCCCCGCCCACGCGTCGCTTCGTACAAGCCGTAAACCCATACAAGCCGCACGAGCCGTACCCGTACCCGTACGAGCCCCCGCCCCCCCTACATCCGGCTCAGTGACGCCGCCGCGAACAGGACGTCGCGGATGGCCTCGCGGTCGCCATGTTGGCCCGCGGCCGCGTCCTCCGGGGCGATGTGGCCCGCGGCCAGCTGGCAGAACTCGATGCCGTCCAGGGCGATCTCCGCCACCGTCCGGTCCGCCGACGGCTTCGCCGCCGGTGAGTCCAGTGCGATGTCCCAACTGCCCCCGCCCGCGCCCTCGATCTCCAGGTGCAGCGTCCGACCCGGCGCGCCCGCCGCGACCAGGCCCCGTGCCGGCGCGGCCAGCCCGGCCCGTCGCCGCGCGGCCAGCGCCCCCGGCAGGAGGCGCGCCGCCAGGTCGATCATCCCGTGCAGGTGCGGCCCGGACGGCGGCTCGTACGGGTAGTCCACCGCGTCCGCGATGTCCCACGCGTGCACCCAGCACTCGAAGGCCCGCTCCAGGAACGCGTCCCCGAGCGGCAGCGCGAAGTCCCCGTAGTCCACGGACAGCTCCGCCACGCCCCGGCCCGCGAAGGAGACCGTGCGCACCAGCGTGTGCCCCTGCTCCCGCCACGGCTCGCGGATCCGCCGCGTCGCCGGGTACGCCGACGCCTTCCAGAAGTGCTCCGTCCGCGCGGCCGGGCCGCCCGCCGGCGCGTCCGTCCCCAGCGGGTCGTCCAGCCCGAGCGCGCCGGCGATCAGCCCGTCCACGGTCAGCAGGTGCCCGATCACCCCGGCCACCGTCGTCCGGTGCGACCTGCGCCGCTCCTCCTCGAACCACTTCAGCCGGACCGGGGTGTGCCACTCGGAGTCCCCGAAGTCCTGGAGCAGCGCGTCGAGCCGCGCGGTCTCGGTGTCGTACGGGTTCGCCCACACCGGAACCGGAATGCGGGCCGGCCGCTTGCCGAGGCAGTCCTCCAGCACCCGCGAGCGCAGCAGCGGTTTGAGGTCGAGGGTCTCCTCCGGATGCAGCAGCCCCACCGCGTCGCGCAGCCGCAGCGCCTCCTCCGCGCAGGGCGCGCACTCGGTGAGGTGGTCCTCCACGGCCTGCGTCTCCTCGGCGGAGCAGGCGGCCAACGCCCACGCGCCGAGCAGGGACTTCAGTACGGCGTGCGAGGGCGGCGGCAGTGGCAACGGCTGGGGCGCGTGCCGCGGGTCGAGGTCGTCGGCGGCCCCGCGCGGACCCGGTATCCGCATCGGGCCGCCGGGTACCTCGTAGCTGTCGTCGGACGACTCGGCGGGGCCGTTCATCGGCGCGTTCCGTATTCCTGTGGGCCGTATCCGGGCTGGGCGGTGTCCTCGTGCGGGAGGGCATTGGCGGTCGACAGCAACTGCAGCCCGAGGCGCAGCCGGCGCCGCGCCTCGTCCTCGCTGATCTGGAGGTCGGCGGCGGCCTGCCGGTAGTCGCGCCGCTTGAAGTACGCGAGTTCCAGCGCGGCGCGCAGCGGCGCGGGCATGGAGGTGACGATGTAGTCCGCGCGGGCGGCGGCGTTGGCGCTGCGCACCTTCTGCTCCAGCTCCTCGCGGGAGCCCCGGCCCAGTTCGGCCTGGCGCAGCCGGGCCACCGCCTGGCCCTGGGTGATGCGGGCGACCCAGGAGCGCATGGAGCCCTGCTTGGGGTCGTAGGCGTCGGGGTTCTCCCAGATGTAGCCGAAGACCTCGCGCGTGATGCGGTCCGCGGCCTTCTCGTCGCCGAGCACCCGGTGCGCGAGGCTGTGCACGAGCGAGGCGAAGCGGTCGTACAGCTCTCCGAGCGCGGCGGCCTCGCCGCGTGCGAGGCGCTGCTGCATGCGGCGGTCCCAGCGCGGTGGTACGTCCTTCGGCATAAGTGCCCCCAGCCGTGGCCCGTGGCCGTGTGTCGACGCATCGAATGTAGTCGGGACTCGGCCTGGTGCGCCCGTTTTGGGAGAACCTCGCCCTGGAAGTGAGCCCTGCGTGATAGGGGTGTGGCACGGCGTGAACGCCGGTGCGGCGGACGGCACATGGGTACAGTTGTACGCGCCCCGTCGCGCTTCCCGTGCGCTGGTTCGATGCGGCCACCTCCTTGACCACTTCGCTTAACGCGCAGGCCACGGAGGCCTTACGCTCCTGCCTTGTCTTGATCTGTACCCCACGCACACGTGAAGGCGGAACGCCGCATATGGACAGCGCAGAATACGAGCGCAAGATCGCCGCCCGATTCGCCACCTTCGACCAGGACGGGTCCGGCTACATCGACCGGGAGGACTTCAGCGCGGCCGCGAAGGCCGTCCTGGCCGAATTCGGTACCACCGCCCGGTCGGACAAGGGCCAGGCCGTCTTCGCGGGCGCGGAGGCGTTCTGGCAGGGGATGGCCGGGATCGCCGATGTCGACGGTGACCAGCGGGTGTCCCGCGAGGAGTTCATCACCGGGGCGGCGAAGCGGTTGCGGGACAATCCGGAGCGGTTCGCGGAGATCGCGCGGCCGTTTCTGCGGGCGGTGATCGCGGTGGCGGACGAGGACGGCTCGGGGGCCACGCCGGTGGCGGCGGCGCGGGTGCTCCGCGTCCTGGGGACGGCGCCGGAACTGGCCACGCGGGTGGCGACGGCCCTGGACCCGGACGGGGACGGCCGCCTCGCGGAGGAGGACATCCTGGTGGCGTTCGCGGCGTACTGCGGGGTGGAGGCCCCGGACGCCTGACGCCTGCGGCGCGCTCGGCGGTTCTGACCGGGGGCTTCGGGGGGGCCGGTTCCCTGGCCGGGAGCTCGGCCGATCCCTGGCGGGGGCTTTCGCGGGAGCCGGTTCCCCGGCCGGGAGCTCGGCCGATCCCTGGCGGGGGCTTTCGCGGGAGCCGGTTCCCCGGCCGGGAGCTCGGCCGATCCCTGGCGGGGGCATCGTGGGGGTCGGGGCCCCCGGGGGGGTTCTAGCCCGAACCGCG
>NZ_JBICYR010000025.1:16208-96981 GCF_043201175.1 Streptomyces sp. NPDC048337 | reverse complement strand
CAGCGACCGCGACCCCACCAGCGAGGAGCCGACATCCACCGGACGCAGATCCGAACCCGCCACGAACTCCCGCAGCCGCTCCACCTGCGCACCCAACGCACCAGCCGTACGACCGCTCACCACGAACGGAACCACAGCCGGAGCGACACCCTCGGCCACCGGCTCCTCGACCTCCGGAGCCTGCTCCAGCACCACGTGCGCGTTCGTGCCGCCCATGCCGAAGGAGCTGACGCCCGCCACCAGCGGCCGGTCC
Organism: Streptomyces sp. NPDC048337; assembly: GCF_043201175.1. Taxonomy (NCBI): domain Bacteria; kingdom Bacillati; phylum Actinomycetota; class Actinomycetes; order Kitasatosporales; family Streptomycetaceae; genus Streptomyces; species Streptomyces sp. NPDC048337. Next base: position 96,728 of record NZ_JBICYR010000025.1, on the reverse strand, counting down.
GCCCGCGGCCATGCGCCGGCCTCGGTCTGGACGTGCAGGTTCAGCTCGGTGAGCGGGATCTCGGGGTTCGGGGTCTCGTGGTTGAGGCTGGCCGGGAGTACGCGGTGCTTCACGGCGAGGGCGGCCTTGATCAGGCCCGCGATGCCGGCCGCGCCTTCGAGGTGGCCCAGGTTGGTCTTCACGGAGCCGACGTGCAGCGGCTGGTCCGCGTCGCGGGCGCCACCGAGGACGGCTCCGAGGGCCGCGGCCTCGATCGGGTCGCCGACCGGGGTGCCGGTGCCGTGCAGTTCGACGTACTGGACCTGCCCGGGCTCGATGCCCGCGTGCTCGTAGGCGCGCCGCAGCACGTCCTCCTGGGCCGTGCGGCTCGGGGTGGTGAGGGAGTCGTCGCTGCCGTTGTTGACGGCGCTGCCCTTGATGACGCAGTAGATGTCGTCGCCGTCGGCCAGGGCACGGGCCAGCGGCTTCAGCAGAACGGCGCCGCCGCCCTCGCCGCGCACGTACCCGTTGGCCCGGCTGTCGAAGGTGTAGCAACGCCCGTCCGGGGACAGGCCGCCCCAGCGCGCGGAGAGTTCGGTGGTCTCGGCCAGGATGCTGAGGTTGACGCCGCCGACGATGGCGGTCTCGGACTCGCCGTTGCGCAGGCTTTCGCAGGCGAGGTGGACGGCGACCAGGGAGGAGGACTGGCCCGAGTCGACAATCAGGCTGGGGCCGTTGGTGCCGAGGAAGTACGAGATCCGGTTGGCGATGATGCTGCGGTGGATGCCCGTGGTGGTGTGCTGGGTGGCGCTGTCGACGCCGTCGCGGTAGATGAGCTTGGCGTAGTCGTCCCAGATGGTCCCGACGAAGACGCCGAGCCGGCTGCCCTTGACGTTCGCGGGGATGACGCCCGCGTCCTCGAGGACCTCCCAGGCCAGTTCCAGCATCAGGCGCTGCTGGGGGTCCATGTAGACGGCCTCGCGGGGCGAGATGCCGAAGAACGCGGGGTCGAACTCGTCGATCCGGTCCAGGAACGCGCCGTGGCCTTCGCCGGCCCAGCGGTCCGCGGGGATTCCGGTGACGGCGTGCTTGCCCGAGTTCAGCAGTTGCCAGAAAGACCCCGGAGTCGGTGCCTGCGGAAATCGGCAGGCGATTCCGACCACTGCGATCTCGTCATTCTGATCGACTGAGTCGCCATTTACGACGGATGCAGCGTCCATCATCTCTCAACCTCACCATAACCAAATCGACGGCATTTTCGAGATCGCGCACATTGCTTGCTCTCAGGTTCGACCCTAACGATCAACGTCCCTCTTGAGAGCCCCTAAAGTTCCCCTAGCCGCGGACCTGACAGATTCGGAGCGGGAAAAGCAGGGGGCGCGGCACCGGTGTTATGGTGCCGCGCCCCTGGGGGAAATCCCACGGAAACATTCAGACGACAAGTACCGGCTTCACGGTGCGGCCCTGTTCGGCGTCCTCGACGGCCTGCTCGATGTCGTCGAAGCCGTAGGTCCGGATGAGCTTGTCGAACGGGAACCGGCCCGCGCGGTGCAGCCGGATGAGCTCCGGGATGAGCAGGGCCGGCACGCAGTCGCCCTCGACGACTCCCTTGACCGTGCGCCCGAAGAGCTGCGAGATCCCGAGCGAGGCCTCCTGGCCCGCGCCGGCGGAGCCGACGATGGCCGCGGTGCCGCCGATGCCCAGGACGGCGACGGCGGTGCGCACGGTCTGCGGCAGGCCGACGGCGTCGACGGCGAAGTCGGCTCCGTGGCCCGTGAGCGCGAGCACGTCCTCTACGAGGGTGGGCGAGTCGGCGCGGAAGGTGTGGGTGGCGCCGAGTTCGCGGGCCAGCTCCAGCCGGCTGTCGTGCAGGTCGACGGCGATGATCGTGCCGGCGCTGACGATCCCGGCGGCCATGACGGCGGCCAGGCCGACCGCTCCCGCGCCGAGGACGACGATGCTGCTGCCCGCGGACGGCTTGAGGGAGTTCAGTACGGTTCCCGCGCCGGTCTGCAGGCCGCAGCCCATCGGGCCGAGGATCTCCAGCGGTACGTCGGCACAGTCGTCGGGGATCCGTACGACGCTGCGTTCGTTGACGACGGCTTCGGTGCTGAAGGAGGACTGGCCGAAGAAGTGTCCGCGCAGTTCCTCGCCGGCGGCGTCGCGGTAGGCGGTGCTGCCGTCCCGGCGTCCGCCCATCAGGTTGACGCCGAGGAAGGAGGAGCAGTGCATCGGGTGTCCGGTGCGGCAGCCGCGGCACTGGCCGCAGCTCATGGGGGCCAGTACGACCCGGTCGCCGACGGCGACCGAGGTGACCGCCGCGCCGACGGCCGTCACCACGCCGCTTCCCTCGTGGCCGAGTACGGCGGGGGCCCCGGGCGGCAGGACCTGATCGCGGGCGAGCAGGTCGGTGTGGCAGAGGCCGCTTCCGACGATGCGTACGGCGACCTCGTCGAGGCGCGGCCCCTCCACCTGGATCTCCTCGATCCGGAACGGCCCTCCCTTCTGCCTGACGATTGCCGCCTTGGTGACAGCCATGCGGTGGTTCCTTCCTGCGTTCACGAGTGGATGGGGTGGATCTGGATGGGTGGATCGGTGGGTTCACGACGCCCGCCCGGGCCCGACGACTGCGGACCCGGGCGGGGTGTCGTGGCTCGCGGTGGAGCCGAGAGGAGGAGGTCAGGCCGTACGGACGGCCCGTACCCCACCGTTCTCGAAGGCGAGGTTGTGCTCCTGCGCGACGGGCAGGTCCGCGAACTCGAACGGCGCGAGCGGACGGTCGGCCATGACCAGCCACGCCAGCCCGGTCCGCGGGTCCGCGAGGACGGTGTCCAGGGCGTCGACGACGCTGTCGACGCTGGAGACCGCCATCCCCGCCCGGGCCAGTTCCGCCATGCGGTCCGCGATCAGCGGGGTGTCGACGAGGCCGGGGCACAGGGCGTTGACGGAGATCCCGTCGGCCGCGAGGACCGGCCCGAGGGAGCGGACGAGGCCGACGACGGCATGCTTGCTCGCCGAGTAGAAGACCTCGTACGAGGGCCGCATCCCGGTGGCGCTCGCGGTGACGACGATCTTGCCGCCGGTGGCCTTGAGCGGGCCGTGGGCGGCCTGGATCCCGTACACGACGGAGTCGAGGTTGATGCCCATCAGCCGCCGGTACCGCTCGGGGTCGAAGCCCTCGCCGATGGAGGTGCTGCTGATGGTCCCGGCGTTGAGGTGGACGATGTCCAGCCGGCCGAACCGATCGACGGCGGCGGCCACCGCGGCCTCGTTGTCCGCGAGCTCGCGGACGTCGGTACGGACGAAGTGGGCGCCGGTCTCGGCGGCGAGCGCCGCCCCCTGCCCGGCGTCCACGTCCGCGATCACCACGGAACTTCCGTTCCGGATGAACCGTCGGACGGCCGCGGCGCCGATCCCGCTGGCCCCGCCGGTGACGAGGACTACGGGCTTCTCGGCGGTGTTCGATGACTGCGCCACTGGCTGCTCCACGCTCACGGGAGCTGCACGGACAGCTTGTGGCGGAAGATGTCCTTCGGGTCGTACTTGGCCTTGACCTGCTGGAGCTTGGCGTAGTTGCCCTTGTAGTACAGGGTCGTCCACGGGACGCCGGAGGTGTTCCAGGCCGGGTCGGCCAGGTCCGTGTCGGGCCAGTTGACGAAGCAGCCGTCGTAGCGGTCGTTCGGGACCGGGACGCCGCCGGTGTCGGCGTACAGGTCGCGGTAGAACTCGCGGTTCCAGGTCTGGTGCTTGGCGTCGTCGGCGGGCACGTCCCAGCAGCTGAAGACCGAGGCGAGCATGATCGCCGTGCGGTGCACGGAGGCGCTGGCGTTCTCGGCGGTGGCGTTGATCTGCCCGCCGAAGGAGCCGAGGCTGAAGCTGGACGCCGTGTGGGAGTACGTGGTCGACGTCAGCTTCGAGTAGATGAGCGCCGCCTGCTCGTCGGTGTACCGCTTGCGCAGCAGCGCGCCCTTGGTGCGGGAGCGCGGCGGGCCCGTGACGCCCATGGCCACGGCCGTGTCGGGGGCGTTCACGGTGGTGTACTGCCAGGGCTGACGGCCGGTGTTGAGCAGGAGGGGGCGCGCCGTGACGTTGGCGGTGAGCGCCGTCATGAAGTCGTTGAGCAGGGTCTCGTTGGCCGGGTCGGCCGGGTCGACCTGGGCGGAGACGAAGATCTTGCCCGCTTCCTTGCGGGGGGCGATCAGGGAGGCGTACAGCTGGTTGCCGCGCTGGCCGGGGGCGCTGTACTGCTCGTGCCAGGTGCCGAAGTTCTTCAGCAGCTGGATGAAGGACACCTGGTCCATGTCGGCCCAGTTCCAGATGGCGCGGGCGGTCATGATGGCCTGGGGCCGCTTGGGCAGCTGGTCCTGCGGCTTGAGGGAGGTGACGTTCGGCGTGCGCAGCCAGAAGCGGCTGACGACGCCGAAGTTGCCGCCGCCACCGCCGGCGAAGGCCCACCACAGGTCGCGGTTGGGGTCTGCGGCGTCGCGGGTGGCGATGACCGTCTTGACCTCGCCGGCCGCGTTCACGTGGTTGACCTCGACGGCGTAGAGGTGGTCGGAGACCAGGCCGTGCTGGCGGGAGAGGGCACCTACGCCGCCGCCGATGATGTGGCCGCCCGCGCCGACGGCGGGGCAGGTTCCGGCGGGGAGGGTGACGCCCCAGCCGTAGTCGAGGTTGCGGTAGATCTGGCCGAGCGTGGCGCCGGGCTCGATGCAGAAGGCCGCCATGTTGTCGTCGTACGTCACCGAGCGCATCTCGGAGAAGTCGATGACGACCTGGTTGGCCGGGTCCTCCACGAGGCCGGCGAGACCGTGGCCGCCGGAGCGGACCGCGATGCGCTTTCCGGCGGCGTAGGCGTCGGCGACGGCCCGGTTCACCTGGTACGGCGTACGGACGATCCGAAAGTATTCGGGATTGGCCTTGTACAGCTTGTTCCAGTTGCGAAGCTGAAGTTCCCCATAGCGGGGATCCGACGACGGGACCACAACCGAAGGGCTGTTCTCGATCTTTCCCGAAGGCGGCGGAGAACCCGGGTCGACGGCCTGGGCCACCTGGGGCACGGCGAGGCCGGCGGCCACGGCTCCGGCCCCCACAATGACACTTCGTCTGGCGTAAACGGACACAGCAAAGTCCCCTTGATGCATGGAATGCGGGAAGGTTGGAGTGATTTCCTAGGGGAGGTTATCGGCCATCACCGGAAAACAACTCCCCTAAGAAACCCCAACAATCAGCCGGCAGAACATGACGGACTTTCACCCGCTCACGGCCGCCGACACCGGTGTCGCACTACTTCGCAGCGGCGGCCTCGGGCCGCTTCGGCCGCACGTTGATGAGCGTGCCCGCGACCACGGCGCCGACGAGGGCGACGCCCGCCGCGACCGCACAGGCCAGGGCGAGGCCGTGGACCGCCGCCGCCTGCTCCGCGCCCGCCCCCGTGTGGGAGGCGAGGTACGTGGCGGCGGCGCTCGTCGAGACGGTGTTGAGCAGGGCCGCGCCGATGGAACCGCCCACCTGCTGCGAGGTGTTGACGACCGCGGAGACGATGCCCGCGTCCCGCGGTTCGGCCGCGGCCATGGCCGTCTGGAAGACGGGCACGGCGAGGTTTCCGACGCCCAGGCCGAAGAGGATCAGGGCGGGAAAGACGCCGGTGAGGTACCCGCTGTCCGGGGTGAGCCGGGTCAGGACGAGCAGCCCCGCGGCCGAGATGACCAGTCCGGCCGCGATCATGACCTTCGGCCGCAGGTGCATCAGCAGTTTGCTGGCCACCTTGGTGGAGTAGACGGCCGCCGTGACGATGTAGGCCAGGAAGGCCAGACCGGTCTTGAACGGCGAGTACCCCATGACGGACTGGAGCTGGTACGTCATCCCGAGGAACATGCCGAGCATGCAGAAGGCCGAGATGCTCATGGCGAGGAACGCACCGCCGCTGTTGCGGTTGGTGAGCACCCGCAGGGGCAGCAGCGGCCGTTCGGACTTGTGCTGGACCAGGACGAAAGCGCCCAGCAGCACGACGGCCGCGCCGAGCGCCCCGAGGATGACGGGAGAGTCCCAGCCCTCCGAACCGCCCTCGCCGAGGCCGTAGATGAGCGCCAGCATGCCCGCCGTGGCGAGGATCGCACCCGGGACGTCGAGCTTGGTGTCCGGGTTGCGCTCGGGGTTGACCAGGGCGAGGTAGCCGCCGATCAGGATGGCCGCGGCGAAGAGGATGTTGATGTAGAAGCACCAGCGCCAGTCGAGGTAGTCGGTGAGCGCTCCGCCGAGGATGAGGCCGGTGGCGCCGCCGGACATCGAGATGGCGGTGAAGATGCCGAAGGCCTTGGCGCGTTCGGCGGGGACGGTGAAGGTGCTGCTGATCAGGGAGAGGGTGGAGGGGGCGATCAGGGCGGCGAAGACGCCCTGCGCGGCGCGCGCGCCGACGAGCATCTCCGGCGTGGTGGCGGCGCCGCCGACGGCGGAGGCCAGCGTGAAGCCGATGACGCCGATCATGAGGGAGCGCTTGAGGCCGAGGACGTCGCCGACGCGGCCGCCGAGGAGCAGCAGCCCGCCGAAGGTGAGGGCGTAGGCCGTCACCGTCCACTGGCGGGACGCGTCGGTGAGGCCGACGGCCTCCTGGGCGGAGGGCAGCGCGACGGCGACGATCGTGGCGTCCAGCCAGACCATCAGCTGGGCGAGCGAGATGATCACCAGCCCCCACCAGCGGGTGTCGCGCGCGCCGGTCTTGGCGGCCGGGGCGCCGGCCATGGTGTCGGTCACGTGGCGCTCGTCTCGGTATAGGTGATGGCCCGCGAGGGGCACAGGTAGGCCGCCTCGCGGACGAGTGCGAGCTCGTCCGCGGGGACTTCGTCCTCCAGGACGATGACCGTGCCGTGCTCTTCCTGGTCGAAGAGGTCGGGCGCGGCCATGACGCACTGGCCGGCGCCGATGCAGACGGCGGTGTTCGCGGTGATGTGAAGGGTCATGGTGGGCTCCGTTACCAGGCCACCGGCAGTTCGGCGAGGCCGAAGACCAGGCCCTGCTTGACCTCGATCTCCTCCACGGGGGAGGCGAGGCGCAGGGTGGGCACGCGGTCGAACAGCGTGCGCAGCGCGACGTCGAGTTCGACGCGGGCCAGGTTCTGGCCGATGCACTGGTGGATGCCGAAGCCGAAGCTGAGGTGGTTGCGGACGTTGCGGTGGATGTCGAGCTCGTTGGCGCGCTCGAACTGGGCCTCGTCGCGGTTGGCGGCCGGGTTGAGGAAGAGGATGCCGTCGCCCTCGCGGATGGTGACTCCGGCGATCTCGATGTCGGCGGTGGAGACCCGCGACAGGCCGCCGGTGAGGGAGAGGAAGCGCAGCAGTTCCTCGACGGCGTTACGCCACAGGTCGCCGTCGGCCTTGAGCTCGTCGAGCTGCTCGGGGTGCTCGAGGAGGGTGAGGACGCTGAGGGCGACGGTGTTGGCGGTGGTCTCCTGGCCGGCGATGACCAGCACCAGGGCGTAGCGGACGAGTTCGTCGCGCTCCAGGGTGCCGTCCTTGACCTGGGTGACGAGGTCGTCGAGGAGGCCGGTGCCGGGGGTGGTCTCCTTGGCGATGAGGAGCTTGCCGAGGTAGTCGGCGAGGTCGCTCATCGCGTCGACGACCTGCGCGGGGTCGAAGCGGCGGTAGGTGAGGTCCTCGAAGTAGTTGCGGTCCTCGTACGGGATGCCGAGGAGCTGCGAGAGCACCATGGCGATGAGCGGCTTGACGTAGACCTCGAGGAGGTCGGCTGAATTGCCGGAGGCAACCATCTCGTCGGCGAGGGCGGCCGCGGTCTTCTCGATCTCGGGCTTGATCGCGGCGATCTTCTTGAGGGTGAAGCTGGGCAGGACGTCGCGCCGCTGCTTGGTGTGCTGTGGCGGGTCGGTCCTGATGAGGGCGCCGATGGCCGCCGAGCGCGGGGTCTGGAGCTGGGTGAGCGCCGGGATCGGCATGGGGAAGTTGGGGTGGAAGCGGTCGACCGACATGGCCGGGTGCGACATGAGTTCGCGGGTCTCGGCGTGTCCGGTCACGGCCCACAGGGGGCGGCCGTCCCACTGGCGTACGCGGGTGACCGGCCCGATGGCGCGCAGGTCCTCGTACTCGGCCGGCGGGTGGTAGGGGCACTTGCGGGTCATGGGCAGTTCGGGCAGCGCTTCCGTCGATTCGGACGCGAGCGTCTCCGTCATCGGGGATCGTCTCCAGTCTGGGTGTGTCGGGGTCGGGTCGAGGGCCCGCGGCTCAGGGGGCCGGGGTCAGGAAGTGGCCGTCGACGCGGACGAGTTCGCCGGTGACGTTGCTGTTGGCCGCGGAGCCGAGGAAGACGACGGTGTTGGCGACGTCCTCGGGGGAGGTGTTCCGCTTGGTGGCGGCGGCTTCGGCCGTGTAGTTGAGCAGGCCCGGCGACATGGGCTTGTCGCCCGGGGTGAAGCCGGGCAGGACGGCGTTGGTGAGGATGCCGGCGCGGCCGAGCTCGCGGGACATGACACGGGTCAGGCCGTGCAGTCCGGCCTTGGCAGCGGCGTAGGCGGAGCGGCCCGGGTAGCCGTCCTCGGCGAAGGTGGAGGAGATGTGCACGATGCGCCCCCACTTGTTGCGCCGCATGCCGCCGACGACGGCGCGGCTCAGCAGGTACGGGCCGAGCAGGTTGGCCTGGAGGGACGCGGCGAAGCGCTCGGCGGGCTCGGTCTCGAAGAGCTCGCCGTGCCCGGGGAAGCCGGGCATGGCGACGGCGTTGTTGACGAGCACGTCGACGCTGCCCCAGCGGTTGTCGACGGCCGTCAGGAACCGCGTGATGGAGGCCTGGTCGCCCTGGTCCAGCTGCTCGGCGACCGCCTCGCCGCCGGCGAGTCCGGCACGGCGCACGGTCTCCTGGGCGCCGCCGGGGTTGCTGTGGTAGGTCGCGACGACGTGGGCGCCCTCGGCGGCGAAGGCCACGGCCGCGGCCCGGCCGATCCCGCCGCTGGCGCCGGTGATGACGACGACCTTGTTCTTGAGTCCGAAATCCACGGTTCTCCTAGATTTGTTCTGTTTGTTCTTTGAATCGGGACATGCGTGAGCCGCCGCGGAGGTCGCGGCGGCTCACGCCCGGGATCAGCCCAGCCGGGAGCGGAGCTCCTGGCGGTCGGCGAGCTGAAGTTTTCGGTAGGTGCGGGTCAGGTGCTGTTCGACCGTGCTCACCGTCACGGACAGCTCGCGGGCGATCTTCTGGTTGGACACGCCCTTGGCGGCCAGCACGGCCACGCGCCGTTCGGATGGACTGAGCTGCTGGAGGCACACCGTGTTGCGGTCGTAGATCTTGTACCGCGGGGTGTCGCCCTCCAATTCGGAGAGCAGTCCGCCGCTCTGCAGTCCGGCGGCGACCGTGGCCAGCCCCGGGGTGCCGATGGCCTCCCGCAGCTGTTCGAAGATCGCCTCGCGGGTGTCGAAGCGGCTCTCCCCCGCGTCCAGGCCGGCGATGAGCAGCCCGGGCCGGTCCAGCGCCTGAACGATGTACTCGACGGACTTGCTGTAGTCCCCCATGGCCATGTAGGCCGCGGCCACCGACAGCCGCCAGGGGATCCGCCGGTCGTGGTCGAAGCCCCAGTCGGCCAGGATCCGTCCGCAGCGCAGGAAGTCCGCGAGTCCGAGCAGGTGGTCCCCGGTCGCCAGGTGGTGGTGGCCGCGGGCGTAGAGGTAGCCGAGCCCGTACCGGGTCTCGAACATGGACTCCGGCAGTCGGCGCCGCAGCAGCACGGCCCCCTTCACGGAGGTGCCGGCGAGGGTGTGGGCGTGCAGCAGCGTGGCCAGCGGTCCGCCGATCCGCACGCCCCAGCGGGACGCGGGCAGCATCCGCAGGGCGAGCGCGGCGTCCGCGACGGCCCCGGCGTGGTCGCCCGTACGCAGGGCGGCCTCGGCCCGCAGCGCGGTGAGCGAGGCCCGCCACGGCATGGCCTGGCGGTCCGTGCCGTCCGCGAGGAAGCGGTCGCACCAGGAGCGGGCCTGCTCGGCCCGTCCGCCGTGCACGTGCGCCCAGAGCGCGGCGAGCGTGGCCGGCGCCATCTCGTCGGTGAAGATGCTGCGCTGGAGTGCCTGGTCCGCGAGCTGGGCGGCGTGCCCCGGTTCGGTGCGGCCGGTCAGCGTGCCGGCGAGGGACCAGGCGGCGGCGTACCGGGCCCCCTGGACGGAGGTGGTGTCGATCCGCTGGCGCGGGGCCCGCTCGTCCACGGCCTGGCGCAGCAGCCCCGGGAACTCGGCGGCGACCAGGAGCTTGCCGGCCTCCAGGTCCATCAGGCGCAGGTCCTCGCGGGCCGTCAGGTCGTGGATGCCCTGGTCGATGCTGCCGAGGATGTCCCGGGCGTCCCACAGGGTTTCGAGCCGGCGGCCGGAGATGAGGAAGTCCTCGCCGGTGCTGCGCTGCGGCGAACGCGGCGGCACGGGGCCGTTGTGGAAGGACTCCAGCCATCGTGCGGCGTCCTCCGCCGACGCCCCGTCGTCCTTGAGCGCGACGGCGGTCTGCTTGCCGAGGGTCACCCGGCGCCGGCGGGGCATGTCGCCGAGGATGGCGCCGCGCGCCATCTCGTGGCGGAACCCGCCGGCCGCGAGCAGGCCCGCCGCGACGAGTTCGCGCGTGGCCTCCTCGACGACGGCGATCTCGTTGCCCGAGATCTCGGCGATCAGGCGCGCCGACTCGTGCTCCCCCGCGGCGGCGATGGCCTCGGCGATCTCCCGTATCTCGGGGTCCAGGCGGTGCAGGGTCTCCAGGACGGCGCGCGCGTATCCGGGGCCGATGGGGACACGGTCGCCCTCGCCGGGCGCCGGGTGCCGGTCCCGGTCCGCCGCGAGGTCACGCAGCAGGGCCGTGGTGACGAGCATGTTGCCGTTGGAGAGCCGGAGCAGCCGGGAGGCGGTGTCCGCGTCGAGGCCGAGGCCGAAGTCGGCTTCCGCCAGGGCGACGAGCTGCTCGGGCAGCAGCGAGGTGAGCGAGATCTTCCGGAACGTCGAACGGCCGGTCAGCTCCTGGGCGAGCCAGTGGAAGCCGTGCGGCGAACTGACCCGGTCGGTGGCCACGACCAGGACCGGGCGGTCGCCGATGGCCGAGGCCAGCCGCGAGAGGAACCCGGCCGAGGCGGGGTGTGCGTGGCGCAGGTCGTCGACGCACACGAGCACGGTGCTCCGGTACGACAGCTCGACGATGTGCGCGATGGCGTCGTCGGCCTCCAGCTCCTGGTCCTCCGGCGCGAGATCGGCGTCGTCCGGGAACTCGGCCTGCGCGCCGAGCAGCCGGCGGGCCAGACCCAGCGGGCCGGTCGGCATGAAGCGCGAGCAGTCGGCCCGGAGCACCAGCACACCGCGCTGCGCGGCGTATTCGGCGAAGGAGTGCAGAAGCGTCGTCTTGCCGGCGGCGACCGGGCCGGTCACCAGAGCGGTTCTTCCGTACCCCGCGGTCGCGTCGGCGAGAATGTCGCGGAGCACTTTCCATCCGAATGCATTGTGGATGGAAGTCATCAGGTTTATCCCCCAGTTTGCGTCTTCAGGCTGCTGCGCCCCCGTGGCCTGTACACCCGCGCGGGATCCGGTCCCGCGAGCGGGGCGGTTCAGCCCCAGCCCTGGTCGTCCGGGTGCCTGTCACCCGGGTCCGCGGCGGCGGTGGCCGGGGCGGTGGCAAGGGAGGCCGTCCGGTCCGCGGAGCGGTCGGAACCCGCGCTCACGACGAGGACCCCGGCGAGGGCGGCGCCGACAAGGGCGAAGTTGGCGAAAGTACGCATGTTGAAATGCACGAGCGTCATCGGTTCCCCCAGAACAATGAGCGGAAAGCATCCAAGAACGGCTGTTGCCTCGCTGGTCAGCGGCGTTCCCCCCGCTGTCGGCAATCATCACAGCCCAGGGGCGGCGGGCGTCTGACTGCGTAGGATCCACTTGGCGACTGGCTGAAAGTGGAGAGGATCTAAACCGTGCCAAATGCAGACATACCGGACGCCTCCAGCGTCCCCCAAGCCGACACGGTCACCCATCGCGTCTACTCCTACGCGGTCCAGCGCGTATGCATCGACGTATCCACCTGCGCCGACGACCTCAGCCTCCCCGCCTCCCAAGTCGATTCGGCCATAGGCGACTTGGCCAAACTGAGGCTGCTGCGGCCCACCGGGGACGGACGCGAGCAGTTCGTCGTCGTCGACCCCGCCTCCGCCTCCCTCCAGCTCCTCTCCCCCTACGACGAGGAGCTGCGCGCCCGCCAGCACGCGGTGGAACAAGTACGCCAGCAGATGCACAGCCTGCTGCCGCTCTACCGCTCCAGCACCTCCGACGGCTCCCGCTCCTCGGGCATCGAGCGCATCGACGACCTCGACGCGGTGCGCGGGGTCCTGGGCCGGCTGGCGGACGAGTGCCAGTCCGAGGTCATCACCTCCCAGCCCGGCGGCGCCCGGAGCCCGGAGGTCCTGGAGGAGACGGCCCGCCGCGACAGCGTCATCCTGGCCCGCGGGGTGCGCATGCGCACCCTCTACCAGCACACCGCCCGCTTCGACCAGCCCACCCGGGACTACGTCAGCAAGATCATCAGCAATGGCGCCGAGGTGCGCACCACCGGAAGCGGGTTCACCCGGGCCATCGTGTACGACAGGACCACCGCTGTCATCACCCTGCCCGACAACCCGAAGGGCGCGGCGCTCATCCGCAACCCCGACGTCACCCAATTCGTGGTGCAATCCTTCGAATACGCCTGGGCGACCTCGGAACCGTTCAATCCCGAATTCGACCGGAGCGAGATCCGGTCCATTTCGGATTCACTGAACGAGGCGGTGCTGCGGATGCTCGTCAGCGGCCACGACGACAAGTCCATCGCGCGCCGGCTCGGCATCTCCCCCCGCACCTGCCAGCGCCGCATCTCGGACCTGATGCAGCGCATCGGCGCCCGCACCCGCCTCCAGGCCGGCTACCTCATCCGCCACAACGACCTGGTCCCGCTCGTGGAGAGCGCGGAGGACGGGATGCTTCCCGGCACGCCCGTGGCCAATTTCGGAGGGGCCCCCACCGCCAACCCCTAAAGAACTCTGGGGTCGTCTCCCGTTGCCCGCCCAAATGTCGTTGACTACCGTCATTTTCGGGCCGGAGATCTTCCCCCGCGGCCCTTAGGTGCGAGAAAGGCATGCAGATGAGCAAGGTTGTTGTGTTCGGAGCCGGCGGCAAGGCCGGTCGTGCGGTAGTGGCCGAGGCCCTCTCCCGCGGCCACGAGGTCACGGCCGTCGTCCGCGACCCCGCCAAGTACGAGGACCTGGCCTCCGACCGGGTCCAGGTCGTCGCCGGTGACATCACCAACGTCCGCAGCGTTGCCGCCGCGGCCGAGGGCCACGACATTGCCATCAGCGCGGTCTACGACGCCACCCAGGCCCCCGAGCCGTTCTTCGTCGGTGCCGCCCACGCGCTCCTGGAGAGCCTGCCGCAGGCGGGCGTCCGCCGCGCCCTGATCATCGGCCTCGTCTCCAACCTGGAGTTCGCCCCCGGCCAGCGCATCATGGACGGCCCGGACTTCCCGGAGGCCTTCCTCGAGTTCTCGAAGGGCCACGCGGCCGGCCTCGAGGTCTTCCGCTCCGCCACCACGGACCTGGACTGGCTGGTCGTCACCCCGCCGATGCTCCTGGACGAGGCCGAGCGCACGGGCACGTACCGCGTCGGCGGCGACCAGCTGCTGACCAAGGAGGACGGCTCCAGCCACCTCTCCTACGCGGACCTCGCCGTCGCCCTCCTGGACGAGGCCGAGACCCCGAAGCACCACAAGACCCGCATCTCCGTGGCCGACTAATACCCTCGGAAGCCACGAGCAGCCCCCCCGTACCAGGCCCGGACCTGGTACGGGGGGGCTGCGTGCGTTGTCGACACTTACCTACCGGTAAGTGGGCACCTCGAAGTAACTACTTGATCCCGATATCCCCCTGGACGAGGCTGATCAGGCTGCATGTCGGAGGGGCGGGGTGATCGCTCTTCGGCGCTGCCGGCGTGTCGAAACGATTCACGAAAAACGCATAGGAGCTGCAATGGCGGGCAACGACCGCGCACCGGTGACGGTCATCGGACTGGGACTCATGGGACAGGCACTGGCCGCCGCGTTCCTGAAGGCCGGCCACCCAACGACCGTGTGGAACCGCTCGCCCGAGAAGGCCGAGGAGCTCGTCAAGCAGGGAGCGTTACTCGCGACCACCCCGGCGGACGCGGTGACCGCCGCCGAGCTGGTCGTCGTCTGCCTTTCGACCTACGAGGTGATGCACGAGATCCTGGACCCGCTGGACGGCGCCCTGTCGGGCCGGGTCCTCGCGAACCTGACCTCCGGCTCCTCGGAGCAGGCCCGCGAAACGGCCGTGTGGGCCTCCGAGCGGGGTGCCGAGTACCTCGACGGCGCGATCATGGCCATTCCCGCGACCATCGGCGCGGCCGAGTCCGTGCTCTTCCACAGCGGCTCCAAGGGCGCCTTCGACAAGCACGAGGCCACCCTGAAGGTGCTGGGCGGCGCCACCACGTACGTGGGCGAGGACCCCGGCCTCGCCGTTCTCTACGACGTCGCCCTCCTCGGTGTCATGTGGGGCACGCTGAACAGCTTCATCCACGGTGCCGCGCTGCTCAAGAGCGCGAACATCGACGCCCGGACCTTCCTGCCCTGGGCCACCTCGTGGATCGACGCCGTCAAGCTCTTCGCCACCGACTACGCGGGCCAGATCGACGCGGGTGACGGCAAGTACCCGGCGAACGACGCCAAGCTCGAAACGCACTTCGCGTCGATCGAGCACCTGCTCCACGAGAGCGAGGCGCAGGGCATCAACACCGAGCTGCCGGCCTCCGTCCACGATCTGGTGAAGCGGGTCATCGCCAAGGGCTTCGCCGAGAACAGCTACGCGGCCATGATCGAGCTGTTCAAGGACCCGAAGGCCTCGTAACCGCGTCCCACCCGATCCCGTCCGGTCACCGCGACCGGACGGGGTCGTTCTGTTCCCCGCAGGCTGGAGGCCCTGCGCACGACTGCGCCCCGCCGGATCGTCCGGCGGGGCGCAGCGGCGTGGAGCGCGGGGCGGCTCAGAGGAAATCGGTCTCCGGGTCCAGGCCGAGCAAGACGCGGCCCTGCACCTCCAGGTTGGCGTTGAGCTGCACCAGCGCGTGCAGGGACAGGCCCTCGATGTCGCGGTGGAAGCGCTGCAGGGCGACACTGCGGTGGATGACGGAACGACCGCCTCCCTGCACAGCTCGACCGCGAACGCGGTCTGGCCCCGCACCACGGCCTTCTCCTCGTCCGTCGGCTGCTCGCCGGCGTCGGCGCGCTTCTGGAGGACGTCGAACCACCGGGTGGAGAGGGCCTCGGCGGCGGCGATCTTGTTGGCCGCCGTGGCCACCTGCACCTGGGTGAGCGGGTACAGGCTCTGCTCGGTCCAGTTGGTGTAGGCGATGCCGCGGCCGGGCAGCCGCTCCAGGAACAGCTCGTACGCACCGCGCGCGATGCCGAGGAACACGGAGGCGACGTCCGCGAGGATGTAGCCCAGGAGTCCGTAATTGCGGCCCGTCGCCCCGGTGTTGGAGCGACCCGAGGTGGTGCCGATCATGGCCTCCTCGTACGAGACCACGTGGTGCGCGGGCACGAAGACGTCCTTCGCCGCCGTCGTCGCGCTCCCGGTGCCGGCCGCGGCCGAGACGTCCCGGTCGTCGACGACGCTCATCCGGTCCATCGGCACCACGGCGATGACCTCTTCGTGTGAGCCGTCGGGCCGCTGCACCATGCCCGTGGCCAGGTTCCAATGGGCGCCACGGCACCCGGAGTTGACACGTGCGGTGAGGACCCGTGATCCGCCGCCCCGTACCGTGACCCGGCGCTCGAATTCCCGCAGCAGCCTGCTCTTCCCCGTCCCGCCCTCACCGAGGACCGTCACCAGGTGCGGCACGCCCCGGTGCTGACCGCGCTTCACGAGTCCGCGCAGGATGTCGAGTTCAAACGCCTCGGTGACCGTCGACCTCGGTGTGCTCGTCGTCTCGTCCACGGGAGCCGCTGCAGGTCCTCCGAGGGTTCGAGGCCCAGCTCCCGCTTGAGGATCTCGTAGAGCGTGCGGTACGCCTGCAGGGCCTCACTGCGGCGTCCCGCGTGATGCAGCGCCGTGATCAGCTGGCCGTGGAACCGCTCGTGGAGGGGGAACTCCTCGACCAGGCCGCGCAGATCGGGCAGCACCTCACGCAGCCTCCCGAAGGCCCCGCATTTCATCGATCCCGGTCTACCCACACGTGACCAATCGGCCTGCGTCGAGGGCCGCGGTGCGGTCGCCCAGGGCGTCGGCGGCCGCCCGGTCGTGGGTGATGAACACCAGGCTGAGCGATGTCCGGTCGCGGAGCTCCGTCAGAACGGCGAGGATGGCATCGCGCGTGGCGGGGTCGAGGCCGGAGGTGATCTCGTCGCATATCAGGACCCCGGGCTCTGCCAGCAGCGCCCGGGCCAGGGCGGCCCGCTGGAGTTCGCCGCCGGACAGTGCACCGGGGCGGCGCAGGGTCAGGTCCTCGGCCAGTCCCAGTTCCTCCAGGGTTCGGGTGGCGGCTTGACGTGCGGTGTCCCGGGCAGCGCCGCGGAGTCGGGCCGCCGTGCGGGCGACCTGGTCGAGGACCGGGCGGTGCTCGTCGAAGGCCGCCTTGGGGTCCTGGAACACGTACTGGACGGCAGCCAGTTCGGTACGGGTGCGAGCGCGCAGGCTGCGCGCCAGTGGTACCCCGTCGAGCAGGACCGCCCCGTCGTACGCGGAGTGCAGTCCGGCCAGGCACCGGCCGAGGGTGGTCTTGCCGCTGCCGGAGCGGCCGACCACGGCCAGGCACTCCCCCGGCGCGACCGACACCGTGATGCCGCGCAGCACCGGAACGGTGCCGCGCGTGGTCCGGTGGCGTGCGGTCAGGTCCCGTACCCCCAAACGCGTTCCGCTCGGTGGTGTGGCAGAGCGGGACGGTTGGGCCGCCGACTTCGCGGTGGTGGTCAACACCTCGTCCACCGGTCCCCGGGCTAGGACCCGACCGGCGCGCAGTACGACCGCGTCGTCGGCCAGCTGTCGTACGACGTCGAGGTCGTGGCTCAGCAGGACTATGGCGATGCCTTGCCTGGCGACGTCGGCCAGCGCCTCGACCACGCCCTGTTTGGTGGCCGGGTCCTGGCCCGTGGTGGGTTCGTCGGCGACGATCACCTTGGCGCCGAGGAGCAGGGCCTGTGCGATGACGACCCGCTGCTGCTGGCCGCCGGAGAGCTGGTGGGGATAGCGGCGCAGCACCATCGCGGGGTCGGGCAGCTGGGCCTGGCGCAGGGCGTGCTCGACGCGGCCCTGGATCTCGCGGCGGGTTCCGCCGCGGCGGGCGGCGATGTCCCGCAGGAGCGCGCCCGCGCGCCGGGCGGGGTTGAGGACGGCGGCGGGGTGTTGGGGTACGTAGCCGACGGCGCCGCCGCCCGGGGTGCGGATCCGGCCGTCGACGTGGGCGCCGGGCGGGAACTCGCCGAGCAGGGCGCGTCCGGTGGTGGTCTTTCCGCTGCCCGAGGGCCCCACCAAGGCCGTGATCCGGCCTGCGCGGGCCGTCAGGCTGACCCCGTCGACGAGCATGCTGCCGGCAACCTCAACGCGCAGCCCTTCCAATTCCGCGACCGCGTTCATCCCCGGCCTCCTTTCCTGGCGGCCTTGGCGGCCGGTGTGTGCAGGGCGGCGTCGAAGAGCAGGTTGGTGCCCATGGACAGTGCGGCGATGAGGAGTGCGGGCACCACCACGGCCCACGGCTGGAGGAACAGTCCCGTGCGGTTGCGGTCCACCATCACCGCCCAGTCGGCGGCGTCCGGCTCGACGCCGATCCCGAGGAAGGCGGCCGTGGCCACCAGGTAGAGCGCGCCGGTCAGCCGGATTCCGGCGTCGGCGGCGAGGGTCCGGCGCATGGAGCGGCCGACGTAGCCGAAGCCCGTACGCCACCAGGACTCGCCCTGCATCCGCAGGGCCTCGACGGCGGGCCGGGAGGAGATCTCGGCCGCCGCCGCGTGCACCACCCGCGCGGCCTCGGGTACGGCGGCCAGCCCGACCAGGACGGCCAGTCCGGCCGGCCCCGGGGCCAGGGTCGCCGCTACCAGCAGGACCAGCAGGAGGGACGGCACGGCGATCAGTACGTCGAGGGGCCGCATGAGGACCTCCTCCAGCCAGGTGCGGCGGGTGAGCGCGGCGGTCAGCCCGAGCGGGACGGCCACCAGATAGGCGAGGCCGGTGGCCGCGAGCGCCACGAGGACCACGGAGCGGCCGCCGAGTAGGACCTGCCGCCAGACGTCGCGGCCACTGAAGTCCGTACCGAGCCAGTGTCCCGCGCCCGACGCGAACGAGACCGAGCGCGGCCCGGCCGGTCCTGCGAACAGCGGTCCGAGGGCGGCCAGCAGCAGGGGCACGGCGATGAGCCCGACCGCGAGCGCGTACCGGGGCAAATGACGCTTCACGCGACCACCCCCGCACGCGGGGCGAACCTGCGGGCGACGAGGTCGGCCCCGAGGTTCGCCAGGACGGTGACGACTCCGAAGACGACGGCCATGCCCTGGACGACGGGTACGTCCCGGGCGGCGACGGCGTCGATGAGGACGGTCCCCAGGCCGGGGATGACGAAGAGGGCTTCGACGACGATGACCCCGCTCAGCAGCCAGTCGCACGTCCGGGCCAGCTGCTGGGCGGCCGGGGCGAGGGCGTTGGGCAGGGCGTGCGCCCAGCGGACGCGGGCTCCACGGACGCCGTAGCGCAGGGCCTGGGCGACGTACGGGGAGGCCATCGCGTCGATCATCCCGGCCCGGACGAGGCGGCTGATCGTGCACACGGGCCGAGAGATGAGGACGAGGACGGGCAGAATGAGGACGGCCGGCTCGGTGAACGGGTCTGCGCCGACGGCGGTGGGCGGCAGCCAGCCCAGCCACAGTCCGAACACCGTGGCCATCAGCACGCCGAGGGCGAATTCGGGTACGGAGTGCACCGCCAGGGTCAGCGCGCTGAGGGTGCGGTCCAGCGGGCCGCCCTCGCGGCGGGCGCACAGCACGCCGAGCCCGGCCGACAGTGGCAGCAGTAGGAGGAGGGTGGCGGACGCGAGCAGCACCGTGGGTCCGAGGCCGCCGGCCAGGTAGCCGGAGACGGGGCGTCCGCTGACCAGGGAGGTGCCGAGGTCGCCGTGGAGGAGTCCGGCGGCCCAGTCCAGGAAACGTTCGGCGGCGGGGCGGTCCAGGTCCAGGGCGGCGCGGATGCGGGCGATGCGCTCGGGGTCGGGCTGGTCGCCGGCCAGGGCGACGGCCGCATCCCCGGGCAGGGCTTCGGTGAGCACGAAGACGAACAGGACGACGGCCGCCGTCTGCCCCAGGCCGAGGAGCAGGCGGCGGCCGACCCATGAGAGGTGGAGGCTCACGCGAGCCAGAGCTTGTCGAAGCGGGCCCAGTCGAGGGTATTGGCGGGGGCCTTCGCGTCGACGCCGTGCACGGTGGGCGCGGTGGCGACGATCCAGTCGGCGAAGCCCCAGATCAGGAAGCCGCCTTCGTCGTACAGGCGGCGCTGCATGCGCTCGTACAGGGCGGCCCGCTCCTTCTCGTCACGGGTGGACTGGGCCTGCTGGTACAGGTCGTCGAAGTCCTTCTGCTTCCACTTGGTGGCGTTGGTGGTGGATCCGGTGAGCAGGCGCTGCGAGATGTGGGACTCGATGGGCATGGACCCGGACCGGTAGGAGGCGAAGGTCCCGTTGTCGAGGATGTCCTTCCAGTACGTGTCCTTGTTGCCGACCTTGACCTCGACGGTGACCCCGGCCTTTGCGGCCTGCTCCTTGAAGATCCCGGCGGCCTCGACGAAGCCGGTGGCGGCGGGCGCGGTGTCCAGGGTCACCTTCAGGTTCTCGGCGCCGGCCTCCTTGAGCAGGGCGCGGGCCCGGTCGAGGTCCTGGGTGCGCTGGGGCAGGCCGGACGCGTAGTACTGGTAGCCCTTGCCGAAGAGGTCGTTGCCGACCTCGCCGGCGCCGGAGAGGGCGCCGTCCACGAGTTCCTTGCGGTCGGCGATGAGGAAGAAGGCCTGGCGGACCCGCGGGTCGTCGAACGGCGGCCGGTCGGTCTTCATCACGAAACCCTGCATGGAGCTGCCGGGGAGGCGGACGACCTCGATCTTCCCCTTGCCCTCGTGGGTGCGGGCGGTGGCGGGGCTGAGCTCGTGGGCGTACTGGACCTGGCCGCCGAGCAGGGCGCTCACGCGGGCCGATTCCTCGGTGACGACGAGGAACTCGACCTGGTCGAGGTGGGGCGCGCCCTCCCAGTAGGCGTCGTTGCGCTTGACGACGAGGGACTTGCCGGGAGTGAAGGAGGCGAAGGTGAACGGCCCGGAGCCGACGGGATTGTCGAAGGAGGTGGTGTCCTTGGGGACGATGTACGCACCGAACGCGGCGAGCACGTTGGGGAATTCGGCGTAGGGGCGCTTCAGCTTGAACTCGACGGTGGACGCGTCGAGGGCGCGGCTGGCCGCGAGGTCGATGGACTCCAGGGAGGCCTTGGCGCGGAAGGTGCCCTTGGGGTCTGCGATCCGGCGGTAGCTGTAGAGGACGTCCTCGGCGGTGACCGGGCGGCCGTCGTGGAAGGCGGCCTTGCGGAGGGTGATCTTCCAGGTGTCGAGGGTCGCGTTGGACTCCCATCGCTCGGCGAGCCGCGGTACGGGGGCGAGGTCGGCGCCGAAGTCGGCGAGCTTGTCGTAGAGGGCCTTGGCGCGGGCGGCGTCGACGAACAGGTTGGCGGCGTGCGGGTCGAGGGTCTCGTTCGCCCCGCCGCCAGGGAAGGCGGCGCGCAGCGTGCCGCCGCGCTGGGGGGTGCCGGCCGCGGCGGCGTTCTTGGGGTCGGCGGTCTTGCCGGTGTCGCCGGCGCAGCCGGCGCTGAGGGCGAGGACGGCGGCGGTGGCCGTGGCGGTGGCGGTGGCGGTGGCGGTGGCGGTGGCGGTGGCGAGGAGGAATCCTCGGCGGCCGAGGCCGGAGCGGGTGTTGTTCACGGTGTGGTGTCTCCGTTGCTGCTGGGGAGGGTGGTTCTAGTGGTGAAGCCGGGCGACGAGGTGCAGGCGGTCGGAACTCGTGGTCCCGGACGGGGAGTCGCCTTCGCGCCACGGCGGTTCGGTGCGCGGGCCGGGGCGGTCGTACAGGTCCAGGACCTCGAAGCCCGCGGTGGCGAGGAAGTACCGCAGTTCCTGGGGGAACAGCAGCCGCCAGGCGGACTGCTGCTCGCACGGCGGGGTGCCGTCGTCGGCGCTCCAGGTGCGGCGGCGGCGCAGGAGTTGGGCGCCGTGATCGATCCACAGGGTGGTGTGGGAGGTATGGGTGGTGCCCCGCCAGTCGAAGGAGGCGGTGTGCGTTCCGTCGAGAAGTTCGGTGTTGCCGAGGAAGAAGGCGCCGTTGCGCATCTCCGCGACGAGCAGTCCACCGGGCGCGAGGTGGGCGCGGCAGCGGCCGAGGAACGCCGTCAGGTCTTCGTTGGTGTGGCAGTAGAGGAAGGCGCTGTCCAGGCAGATGACCGCGTCGACGGTGGCCCCGAGATCGAAGTCCCGCATGTCGGCGCGGTGGTAGTCCGGGCCCGGGTGGGTTCGGCGGGCGTGCGCGAGCATGGCCTCGGCGGTGTCGATGGCTGTGACACGGCGCCCGGCATGCTGGTGCAGCCAGGCCGCGTCGCGGCCGGTGCCGCAGCCGATGTCCAGGACGCGGGGTCCCGCGCCGTGGCGGCGCAGGGTGTCCTCGGCCCAGCGCGCGGCGAGCCGGTCGGGGTCGGGGAAGCGCTCCTCGTAGAGCTCGGGGTGGTCGGTGAGGAGGTTGCCGGTGCTCATCGGGTCGGTGCTCATCGCGTCGGTGCTCATCGGGTCTCGCTTAGGGAGCGGGGGTCGCGTTGCGGAGCAGCGGATGCCGCTTCCGGGTCAGGGTCAGGGTCCGGGTCCTGTTCCCGGGCGGCCGGGGCAAGGGAACTACGCCGGTGCAGCCGTGCAACGGCCGCCGCCGAGGCGAGGCCGAGGGCCGTGCAGCAGGCGTACGGAAGCCACGCCGGGCCGGTGCGCGAAGCGGTGTCCATGGCCCACCCGACCCCCGCCCCGGCACCCGCCGCTGCCACTCCGGACACGGCGTAGAAGAGGCCGTAGAACGTGCCGGTGAGTTCCGCGCGGCCGAACGAGGGGATGAGCTCCATGACGAACGGCTGGGCGGCCATCACCCCGAGGTGCAGCAGGAGCGCCCCGCCCAGGACCGGCAGCAGCCGCGCCGGGTGCTCCCCCGTAGCGCCTGCCACCAGCATGGGCGGCACGAAACCGAGCGCGCTGACGGCCAGCCCGGCGGCGATCCATCGGCCGCGGCCGCCGCCCCGTTCTGACAGCCGTCGGGTAAGGCGCAGCTGGAACAGCAGGTTCGCGAGGGTCCCGGCCGCGAAGAGCAGCCCGACGGCGCCCGCCCAGCCCGTGGCCTGACGCGCGGCGTGCGGGAGCAACAAGTAGAGCTGGCTCTCCATGCCGTACATGCCCACCATGGCCAGGGCGAAGGCGACGAAGCGGCGGTTGCCCGCCACTTCCCGCCAGTCTCCGAGGACGGACCCGGCCGGACGCGGCACCGCACGAGCGGGCAGCACGACGGCCTGCGCAACAGTGAGCACCGCGAACACGCCTGCCGCGGTGAGCGCCGCCACCCGGAAACCGCCGAACAGCAGCAGGCTGCCCAGCAGCGGCCCGAGCAGCGCCCCGGCCGTGGCGAACACGTTGAACAGCGCGAACGCCTCGGCTTTGCGGTCGCCGGACTCCTGGGCGACGTACGTCCGTACGGCCGGGTTGAACAGGGCGCCGGCCAGTCCGCTCAGCACCGAGGCGCCGATCAGTACGGGCAGTGCGTCGCCGAGGGCGAACAGCGCGAAGCCGAGGGTCCGCATCCCGCAGCCCGCGATGATCACGCCGCGGGCGCCGAGGCGGTCGGCCGCCGAGCCTCCGATCAGGAACATCCCCTGCTGGCTGAGGTTGCGCAGGCCCAGGACCAGGCCGACCAGCGCCGCCGACATGCCGAGGTCGTCGGTGAGGTGGGTGGCCAGGTACGGGATGAGCAGGTAGAAGCCGGTGTTGACGCCGAGCTGGTTGATCAGCAGGAGCCGCACCGCGGGCGGGAAGCCGCGGACCGCGGCGATGGTTCTCACCGTGCGGCTCCCGCGGGTATGTGGGCACGACGCAGCACTCCCAGGCCGCCGCGCGGGGCGGGCCGTACCGTGCCGTCGGCGCCGCCGATCCCGGTCCACGGGTCGTCGGCGAGGAGCAGGTGCCCGTCGAGGTCGACCCAGCGGGCCCGGTCGACCAGGTGGACGGCTGGCGCGATGCCGAGCGAACTGGCCGTCAGACAGCCGAGCATGAGGTCGGTGCCGCTGCCTGCCAGCGCGGCATGGATGCGCAGCGCCGCCCGTACGCCACCGCACTTGACGAGTTTGACGTTGATCCCGTGGACCCGGCCGGCGAGGGCCACGGCGTCCTCGTAGGAAACGGCGTCCTCGTCGGCGATCACCGGAATCGGGGAAGAGATCGCGACCCGTGCCAGGGCGTCGGGCCGGCCGGCCGGGATGGGCTGTTCCACGGCGGTGACGCCGAGGGCGGCGAAGCGCGGAAGCAGTGCGTGGGCCTGGTCCTCGGTCCAGGCACCGTTGGGGTCGAGCAGCAGGTCGGCAGCGGGCGCCCCTTCGCGGACGGCCTCGACCCGGGCGAGGTCCTCGGCCGGAACGGGGGACCCCGCCTTGACCTTCAGGACGGTGAACCCGGCCACGGCGAGCCGACTGGCCTGGGCGGCAGCAGAGACGGGCGAGACGATACCGATGGTCCGGGCTGTGGCCGCCGACGGAGGGAGCGGACTACCGAGGAGCTGGTGGACGGGCTCGCCGGCCCGTTTGCCGGTGAGGTCCAGTACGGCGGCCTCGACCGCGGCGAGGACGCCGGCGGGCAGGTCGGCGCCGAGGGAGCCCGCGGGGGCGAGTTCGGCCCAGGCGGTCTCGGGGTCCGGAAGACGCTCGAACGCCGCGCGTACGGCGCGCAGGTCGCGCAGGATGCGGTCGGTGGGCAGACCCAAGTACACGCTGCTGACGGCCTCCCCCCAGCCCCGCAGCCCGCCGTGTTCCAGGCTGACCCAGACGGCGTCGCGGCGGGCCATCACGGAGCGGGAGATGCGCAGCGGCTCCGCCAGTTCCAGCGAGGCGGCATGCCAGGTGAGTCTCATACGGCACCTCCGGGGGCCGGAACGGGGGTGGCAGGGGTTCCGCCACGGGGCGCGGCGACGGGATCGCGGACGGTGCGGCAGCGGACCCAGCCGAAGGCCTCGGCCGCGCGGGGGTGCGGGATCTCCAGCGGTCGGGTGGCCAGGGCAGCGGCGGTCAGCCCGTGGGCGTGGCAGAAGTCGTCGTCGTAGACGGTGCCGAGGTAGCGGTGCGGGCCGTCGGGGAAGACAGTGGCGACGACGGCGCCGGGCTCGGCCCGGGCCGCCCACGCGGAGACCAGGGCGACGGCGCCGGTGCTCCAGCCCCCGCTGACGAAGCTGCCGCGGGCAAGCCGACGACAGGCGTCGACGGCCTCGGCGGGGCCCACCCAGTGCACCTCGTCGAACATGCCGTGGCGGACGTTGCCGGGGTGGATGCTGCTGCCGAGGCCGCGCATCAGGCGCGGCCGGGCGGGCTGGCCGAAGATGGCGGAGCCGACGGAGTCGACGCCTATCACCTTCAGCCGGGGCCAGCGACGGCGCAACGGGCCGACCAGGCCGGCGCTGTGCCCGCCGGTGCCCACGCTGCACACCAGAACGTCCAGGTGATCGAGCTGGCCGATCAGCTCGGCGGCCATCGACCGGTAACCAGCGGGATTATCGGGGTTGTTGTACTGGTCCGGCCAGTAGGCACCGTCAGTCCGCGCCAGGACGTCGCGCAGCCGGGCGATACGCGCGGCCTGCCATCCACCCTGGTCGGCCGGGCGGTCGACGAGCTCCAGGCGGGCGCCGTACGTGCGCAGCAACTGCCGCATGGACGGTTCGAGTTCGCTGTCGCCGACGAGGACGACGGGATGACCGAGCACCTGCCCGGCGAAGGCCAGCCCGATGCCCATCGTCCCGGAGGTGGACTCCACGACCGGCGCGCCGGGGCGCAGCTCACCGCGTCTGCGGGCACCGGTCAGCATGGACATCGCCGCGCGGGCCTTCATCCCGCCGGCGCTGAGGCATTCGAGCTTGGCCCAGAAGCCGGGATGGGGGTGGGGAAGGTCGGTGCGGATACGGGCGAGCGGGGTGCGCCCCAGCAGGGGCAGCAGATCGGGGTTGGAGGCAGCGGCGTCGGACCTGGGCATGGGGGGAGCGAGGGTCACGGACGGCCTCCGTAGCGGTGGATGACTCCCGGACCGCCGTCGAGCCAGAAGAACGGGTACGGCTCGGCGGACACGGCACTCACACCTGCTCCGAGGAAACGGGGAAGGACGGCGCTGCCGGTCTGGGCGAACATCACGAGCGGCTTGCCGGTCCGGGCCGCGTGGTCGAGCAGGCCCTGAAAGGTGCCGTTGCCGAGGGTCATACCGGAGGCCAGGACGGCACCGCAGCGCTCCAACTGCGCGTCCGTGTCGGTCAGCACGGGCTCGCCCCACTCGGTGGCGCCGCCCTTGAGGTCGCACGGCAGATAGTCCAGTCCCCGCGAACGCAACTGCTCCAGCAGCGAGTTCACCACCCCGACCACCAGGACCGGGCGGCGCTCGCCGGGCCCCGGGGCCGCATCGGGCAGCAGGTCGACGACGGCACGGGCCCGGGCCTTGGAACGGCTCAGCGAACTGCCGGCCGGCAGCGGATACGGGCGGGCGCCGTTGCCCGGTACGTGCGGGCGTACATGGGCCAGGTAGGCATCGAGGGCCGCGATACGCACCGGCAGGAGCGCATGGCGGAGCAGGTCGGCGACGGTGGCGCCCACGCAGTCGTCGAGGGCGCCCCCGGGCAGCGTCCCGGGCTCCACGGCGCAGGACCCGACGGCCGCGTCGAGGCGCAGGCTCAGCACTTCGTTGCGGTAGCCGCTGCTGCGCCCGTGGTGCCGGACGGCCTGGGCTGTGGTGAACGCGAGCGAGATCCGTTCGTGGGCGGGGTCGGGGCCGTACGCCCCGGCGCGGACGGCGTCGAGAAGCTGGTCGACGGTCCGGATGACGGGGTCTCCGTGCCCGGACCCTTCCGCGCCGCGCGTGTGCTGGGCAAGCAGGGGCGTCACGCGGGCACCGCCGCGGAGTGCTCGTAACAAGGGCGCAGGCCGGCCAGCAGCCGCTCGGCAGCGGCGCGGGCGCCGCCGCCCTCGGTGTCGGCGGTCATGACATGCCCGAGGTACTCATTGTTGCTGGTGGCAGCCCGCACGGTGCGGCCGGGCTCCGCGAGGGTGAGCTCCAGCACCTCGGGCCGGGCGCGGACGTCCTCCTCCCCCTCGATACGGGCGAGGGTGCCGGCGGTGTCGGGCAGCAGGAAGGCGATGGCGGCGCTGCGCACTCCGGTCCCTCGCGGTGCGAGGTCGGGCACGCGGCCCAGCGCCACGTCCACGCAGGCGGTGGCCAGGTCGATGCCCGTGACGTGGCGGACCAGCTCGGTGATGCGGTTGCCGGCCGGGCGCGGGTTGACCTCGACCAGCCGGGGCCCGTCGGGCGTCAGTTTGATCTCGGTGTGGCAGACCACCTGGTCCAGGCCCAGTGCCTTGACCGCCCGCAGCGCGGTCTCGGCGGCCTCGGACGCCAGGGCCTCCTCGATGCCGGCCGGAAACATGTGGCCGGTCTCGATGAAGGCGGGCGCCCCGCCGATGCTCTTGTCGGTGACGCCCACGACCTGGGTGGCGCCGCCGAAGGAGACGGTCTCGACGCTGACTTCGGGCCCGTGCAGCAGCTCTTCGAGCAGGATGACGGGGGCCCGGTCCTGGCCGCGGGCGTTGACCGGGAACTCGGCGAGGGCCTGGCAGGCGAGTTCCAGTTCGCGCTCGTCGCGCACCGCGCGGACCAGCATGCCCGCGCACAGGTCCACCGGCTTCACGACGAGCGGGTAGCCGATCTCACGAGCCGCTGCCGCCGCCTCCCCGGCCCCCTCGCACAGCGCGAACCGGGGCCCGGGCACTCCCGCTTCGGCGAGCACACGGCGCGTCAGGTCCTTCCGGCACGCCGCCTCGACGGCCTCCGGGGCAGGCCCGGGCAGGCCGAGCCGCCGGGCGGTCTGCGCGACGGCCGGCAGGTAGTAGTCGCACGAGGAGACCACCCCGTCGAAGCCGAGGACGGCGTGCAGGCCCTCAACCCGCTCCAGCAGAGCGCCCGTGTCGTTCGTGTCCGCCGTGACGATGTTGCGGGCCGTGAGCAGCGGGTGCGGCCCGTCGCCCGCGGGGGCCGACCGCAGGTAGTGGTGCAGGTCGCGGGTGACGAAGGTGAACTCGTGCCCGTCTTCGCGGATCGCCCTGGGCAGCAGCCGACTCATCGACCCCACCCAGCTTTCGATCACCAGCAGATGTCCCACCGGACTTCCTCCCAGACTGCCGTCGGTTCTGTGCGACGCAGACGCTATCTGAAATCGTTTTCATTTCCAATACGACAGTTTTTCGATAGCCTGCAGCCCCCTGAGCATGAGAGGCGGAGTGTGATGACAGAGCTGACGCGAGGTCAGAGGGTCGGGCCCTACACGGTGCGGCACGCGAGAAGCGAGGACGTGCCCGGTGCCCGGAGGGTCATGCTGGACACCTTCTACCGGGAGTTCGACTACGGCTACGTGCCCGCCTGGCACCCCGACGTCATCGACCTCGACGGCACGTACCTGCGGCATCCGCGGCACACCCTCGTCGTGGCCGTAGGCGACGACGGCGAAGTGGTCGGCACCACCGCACTCACCTCCCGCGGCCCCGCCCACCCCCCGCACCCGCTCAGCCTCGTCGAGCGCTACCCCTCCGGACGGACCGCCCAGCTGCTCCGCGTGTACGTACGCCCCGAGCACCGGCGCCACGGGCTGGCCCGCGCCATGGTGCACACCGCCTGCGCGTTCGCCGCGTCCGTGCCCGGCTACGAGCGCATCTACCTGCACACCAACGTCGACATCCCCGGCGCGGAAGGCTTCTGGCGCAGCATGGCCACCGAGGTCTTCGACGCCCGCACCACCGGCGAGCACGGCGGATTCGGGACCGTCCACTTCGAGATCCCGCTCCCGGTACCGGAAGCCGGCCCCGGGCCGGTGACGGGACCGACCGGACCCGACCGCGAGCCGGCCGGGGTCATGTGACCCGTCGCTCCTCCAGCGGCGCCGGCCTGAGCGCGTCCTCCTCAACCCGGGGCAGGTGCGGTGTGTGGTTGACCAGACGGGCGGAGTTGCCGACGACCGCGATGCTGCTGACGTTCATGCATCCCCTCGCCGTCGTCGGCGCGGCCGCTGGCAAGCTGGCCCACTCTGCTGCCAGATGCCCGGATCCGCGCCGTCGCCGGCGACCGGCGCGACCAGGGCTGTCGCTGCCCTCATGGCGGTCCGCCCCCGTTCGGCCGGGCGCCGAGGTGGTGGGCGGGCGCCGCCGCGTCGGGTGCGCCGACGACCACGATCCGGCCCCGGACGCGTACGACGTCCACCTGGATCCCGTACAGCTCGGACAGCACGGCGGTCGTCATCACCTGCTCCGGCGGGCCGATGCGGAACCCGCCCCCGGCCAGGTAGAGCACCCGGTCCGCCGGCCCCAGGACCGGATTGATCTCGTGGGTCACGAAGACCACGGCAGTGCCTGCGGCCCGGCGCCGCCGGGCCACCAGGTCCGTCACCGTGCGCTGGTGCTGGAGGTCGAGGGAGAGCAGCGGCTCGTCGCACAGCAGGACCCGCGGATCCGTGGCCAGCGCCTGCGCGACCCGCACCCGTTGCTGCTCCCCGCCAGAGAGCAGGCCGACCGGGACGTCGGCGTACGGCAGCGCGCCAACAGCGTCGAGCAGTTCCTCAACCCTCCGACGGGCGGCCCGCCGGCCGAGCGGCAGCCCCCACCGGCGCCCTTCGAGGCCGAGCCGTACGAGGTCCCGGGCGCGCAGCAGCGTGTGCGCGGGCAGCGACTTCTGCTGCGGGACGTAGCCCATGAGCCCGCCCGCGCGGTGCGGCGGGCGGCCGAGGACCGAGACGTATCCCGCGGTGAGCGGCTGCCGGCCCAGCAGGACACGCAGCAGGCTGGTCTTGCCCGACCCGTTGGGTCCCAGCACGGCCAGGAACTCTCCGGGCCGGACCTCGAGGTCCAGGTCCCGCCACAGCATGCGGTCGCCGTAGGCCAGTGCGGCCCCGCGAAGACTGATCACCGGCGGGGCGTCGTCGACGCCACCGGCCACCTCTGCCGGGAGCGGCTGGCGCGCGAGGGAGCCGGTGTGCTCCATCACCGCTCCGGAGCACGGTCGAGGGCGGTGATGTTGTCCGTCATCCAGCGGAGGTAGTCCGTGCCCTGTGGAAGGGTCTCCGTCACCGGCACCACGGGAATCCGGTTGTCCTCGGCGGCCTTGCTGACCTTCTCCGTTTGCGGTCCGCTGGTCTGCTCGTTGCAGACCAGGGCCTGCACGTGCCGGCCGGTGAACAGGTCGAGCGTCTCTTGCAGAACCCTGGGTGGGACCTCGTCGCCCTCCTCGACGGCCTCGCTGAAGGCCGCGGGCGTCTTGTTCACCAGGCCGCAGGCCTCGGTCAGGTAGAGCGGGACGGGCTCGGTGACCGCTACGGGGGTACCGGCGCGGCGAGCCTCGATCCGGTCCGTCCGCGCCTCCAGCCCGGCCAGCTCGTCCTTGAAGACCTGCGCGTTCTTCCGGAAGGCGTCGGCGTCGGCGGGTGAGACCCTGCCGAGGGCCTGGGCGATCCGGTCGGCGAGGCGACCCATCGTCGGCAGGTCGTACCAGACGTACTCGTTGAACTCGCCTGTGGCATCGGGCTCCCTACCCGAGACCTGGACGGCATCGATCAGCTCGGCCGAGGAGTTGTCGGAGCTGCGTAGCATCCGGCCGACGAACTCGCCGTAGCCGCCGCCGTTCTCGACGACCACCTGGGCACGGGAGAGTTGCAGCTGGGTGCGCGTACTGGCCTCGTAGGAGTGCGGATCCTGTGCGGGATCGCTGATGATCGACACGACGGCGACACGCCCACCCCCGACCTGCCGGACGAGGTCCCCGTACACGTTCCTCCCGCGCGGCCGGACCCTCCAGTGGAGACCCGGGCCGGCCGCCCCCGGATCCGCTTGCCGGTTCAGCGACCGGCGTACGGCAGCAGGGCCATCTCGCGCGCGTTCTTGATGGCGGCGGCGAGGGCCCGCTGCTGCTGGGCGGTCACCCGGGTGACGCGGCGGCTGCGGATCTTCCCGCGGTCGGAGATGAACTTACGCAGCAGGTCGGTGTCCTTGTAGTCGATGTACGTGACCCCGGCCGCGTCGAGCGGGTTGGGCTTGGACTTGACGGGCTTGTGAGTGGCGGGGCGTCGGGCCATGGCGGCTTCTCCTTGCACGAAACGTTTCGATGACGGCCTCGGCAGGCCGTGAACAGGTGGTGGAGACGGGGGTCAGGCGGCGTCGAGGAGGGAGTCGAAGGCGGCTGGCAGGTCCTTCCAGGCCTCGCGCCCCGACAGGTACTCCGCCTCCGTCAGCAGGCAGGAATCGAGGAGCTGTTCCAGCCCGTCCCGGTCGAGACCGGGTGAGGTGAAGACGAGGTGCTGGCAGCAGTCGCCGTGGTCGGGGTGCCAGTCCAGGGCCGCGGCGGCCCGCCGCATCGGCGGGACCATCTCCCAGGCGGCGTCGGGCAGTGACGCCAGCCACGGGCCGGCGCTCTCCACACACAGCGCGCCGCCCGCGGCGTCCCAGGCCAGCAGGGTGTCGGGGCGGTCGGCGAGCCAGAACCGGCCACGGCTGCGGGCGGCGGCACAGCACAGGTCCTCCAGCGCCTCGTACAGGCGCTCGGGGTGGAAGGGCCGCCGGCGGTGCCATACCAGCGTGGTCACGCCGGCCTCGTCCGCCTCCTGCGGCAGCAGCGCACACGCCGGGTGCTGGGCCGCTGCCGCGGCCTCGACGTCGAAACCGGCGAACGCTGCCCGCGCGAGTTCGACGGAAGCGGCCGCCACGCGCCGTGCGGTGGGGTGCAGTTGAACGAGCAGCGCCCGGTCCTCATCGTCGGCTTCCTCGCTGTCGACGAGCGCGAGTACGGGGGCGTATTCCAGCTGGCGGGCCCAGGTGTCGCCGACGGTCCGCTGGTCGGTGGGGGCGGCGGCGAGGCCGGCTTCGGCCAGGTCGTCGCCGTTGGCGAGGCAGGGCAGGACGAGCGCGGGGTCCACGGCGGTGATCACGTTCGTCAGCACCAGACGGTCCGCGCCATGCCCGGCGACGACCTCCGCCATGGCCTTCGGCTCGACCGAGTCCCACAGCTCGACCACGGCGAGCCGGGTCAGGCCGCTGTCCGCCATCCGCTCCAGTTCGGGGACGAGGTCCTCGCGCAGTGCGCAGCACGCGCAGTCGTTGACCAGCAGGGTCTCACCGCGGGAGAGGGTGCCGGAGGCGTCGCGGATCAGGCGGTGCACGGTGCCGTCGGGCGCGGCCGACAGGTCGTGGTGCAGCGCCACACTCCCGGGAACGGTCCGCAGGAGCTGCTCGACGACCTCCCGCCGGGCTTCGGAGTGCATCCCGGCGACGATCACGACGGGGAGCTGGTGTTCACGGTCCATCAGCGGGCTCCGTAGCGGCGCTCGAACTTCTCGACGCGGCCGGCGGTGTCCATGACGCGTGCGGTGCCGGTGTAGAAGGGGTGGCTGGCGGAGGAGATCTCCACGTCGACCACCGGGTAGGTGTTGCCGTCCTCCCAGTCGACGGTCTTGTCGCTGGTCATCGTGGAGCGGGTGAGGAAAGCGGTGCCGGAGGCGGTGTCGCGGAAGACGACGGGGCCGTAGGCGGGGTGGATTCCGGGCTTCATGGCAGGAACCTTTCGGTGGTGGGTCGGGGTTGCGGGGCGGTCAGCGCTCTTCGCGGAAGTCGACGTGGCGCCGGGCGACGGGGTCGTACTTGCGCAGCACCAGCCGGTCGGGGTCGTTGCGCCGGTTCTTGCGGGTGACATAGGTGAACCCGGTGCCCGCCGTGGAGCGGAGCTTGATGATCGGGCGGATCTCGTTGCGTGCCATGCCGCTAGTATATGACAATGGTTTCCATTACCAACACGCCCACCCACTGAGAGAGGCGACAGATCCATGTCGGCCCACTGTCAACTGACCGGCGCCAAGCCGGGATTCGGCAACAACATCTCCCACTCGCACCGGCGCACCTCGCGCCGCTTCGACCCGAACATCCAGCACAAGCGCTACTGGCTGCCCAGCGAGGGCCGCAACGTACGCCTGACCCTGAGCGCCAAGGCGATCAAGACGGTGGACGCAATAGGCATCGAGGCCGCCGTCGCCCGGATCCGAGCCCGAGGGGTGAAGGTCTGATGGCGAAGAAGAGCAAGATCGCGCAGAACGAGAAGCG
The DNA here is from genome assembly GCF_043201175.1 of Streptomyces sp. NPDC048337. Lineage (NCBI taxonomy): Bacteria > Bacillati > Actinomycetota > Actinomycetes > Kitasatosporales > Streptomycetaceae > Streptomyces > Streptomyces sp. NPDC048337. The sequence continues at coordinate 64,295 of NZ_JBICYR010000025.1, read as the reverse complement.
CAAGGAGATCGTCCAGCGGTACGCCGCTCGCCGGACCGAGCTCAAGGAGATCATCCGCCGGCCGTCTTCCAGTGCGGCCGAACGCGACGCCGCTCTCGCCGAACTGCGCCGACAGCCACGCAACGCCAGCGCCACCCGCGTACGCAACCGCGACAGCGCGGACGGCCGCCCCCGCGGCTACCTGCGCAAGTTCGGACTCTCCCGCGTACGGACGCGGCAGCAGGCCCACGCGGGATTCCTGCCCGGCGTGACCAAGTCGTCCTGGTAGGCGAACCCAGCCGCACATAACCCCTCTATTGAAAATGATTACCGTTAGAGGTTAGGGTGCGTCGGTCCGCGTGCGGCACCCCTACGGGCAAGCAAGGGGGGCTCCGCGGGGTGCCGCACGCGGACTCACCAATCAGCCGTGCCATCACGGCGGAACAACATCAGCCAACCGAACCGAGGAACTTCACCATGGCCGTCCCCAAGCGGAAGATGTCCCGCAGCAACACCCGTCACCGCCGCGCCCAGTGGAAGGCGACGACTCCCCAGCTGGTGCCGGTCACCGTCGACGGTTCCGTCTACCAGGTCCCGCAGCGCCTGGTGAAGGCGTACGAGCGCGGCCTCATCCACCCCGAGGGCTGATCCCGTGACCTCGTACGACCGCCTGCCGGTGACCGTCCTGTCCGGTTTCCTCGGCGCGGGAAAGACGACCCTGCTCAACCACGTCCTGGGCAACCGCGAGGGCCTGCGCGTCGCGGTGATCGTCAATGACATGAGCGAGGTCAACATCGACGCGGCGCTCGTGCGCGGTGGCGAGGCGGCGCTCTCGCGTACCGAGGAGCGACTGGTCGAGATGACCAACGGGTGCATCTGCTGCACCCTGCGCGACGACCTGCTGGAGGAGGTAGACCGGCTCGCCCGCGAGGACCGCTTCGACTACCTGCTCATCGAGTCCAGCGGCATCTCCGAGCCCATGCCGGTCGCCGCGACCTTCTCCTTCCCCCGGGACGACGGCGCCACCCTCGGGGACCTCGCCCGCCTCGACACCATGGTCACCGTCGTCGACGCCGCGAACTTCCTGCGGGAACTCGAAGGCGGCGACGAACTGGCCGCGCGCGGCCTCGCCGCCTACGAGGACGACGAACGCACCATCAGCGACCTGCTCGTGGACCAGGTCGAGTTCGCCGATGTCATCATCCTCAACAAGCTGGACCTGGTGAATCCGGACCGGGCCGCACGCCTGCGGGCCGCGCTGACCCGGCTGAACCCGGCCGCCCGCGTCGTGCCCGCCGTACGCGGACACGTAGCCCTCGAACACATCCTGGGCACCGGCCTGTTCGACGTCGAGAAGGCACAGCAGGCGCCGGGCTGGGTCCAGGAACTCAACGGCGACCACGTCCCCGAGACCGAGGAGTACGGAATCTCCTCGGTCGTGTTCCGCGCCGACGCGGCCTTCCACCCCGGCAGGCTGTGGACGTTCGTCACCAAGGGCCTCGACAGCGGCACGTTCGGGCGGATCCTGCGCTCCAAGGGCTTCTTCTGGCTCGCCAGCCGCCCCCGTGTGACCGGACTGTGGTCCCAGGCCGGCGCCGTCGCCCGCTTCGAACCCTCCGGCACCCGCGGACCCGGCACCGCACAGGGCCAGGAGCTGGTCTTCATCGGCGCCGGCCTGCGCCACGAAGCCCTCCTCGCGGCACTGGACGCCTGCCTGCTCGCGCCGGGCGAACCCGTACCGCATGACGACGAGTTCCCCGCCTGGGAGACGTACGGAAACGACGACACCTGCGACCTCCACGAGCACGCCGCCGAGGCGGCCTGAGACTCCGGGCCGGGATGGGGGTCCCCCCTGCGCCCTCGACCGAGGTCGCGCACGGCCCCAGCGACCGAGGCCAGGCCAGGCCAGCGAGACCGTCGCGATCTCGCCGGCTGCGGAACCTTGCTGAGCACTCCGCCGGGGACACGGAATGTGCCGCGCTCGCAGGTCGTGCATGCCGCAAGGCCCCGGATTCGGGCATGTCGGCGACACGAGCAGCAGGTACGCACAGCTTCGGCCGTACACCCTGCCGGGGTCGCTCGGGGGACTGAGCGGGCCGGTGGAGGGCCGCGTGATCCTGCCCCGGCACCTGGACCGGGGCCCGCACTACGCATACGGCCTGGCCGACGACGCCGATGTGCTGCTGATGTACGAACGGGTGATCCGCGAGGCACAAACGCCCGAGGACCTGCACGCCCACCCCGATGCCGACGTGCTGCGGAGCCACTGGCGGACCCTGTTCCCGCCCTGCCCTGCGCGGGCCGCCTGGGAAGCCCGGTTCCCCGAACTCGCCAGTGCGTCGGCGGCGGCCGCGTAGTCGAAGACCTGCACCACCGGCTCATCCGCCTCGGCCTGGAAGCACTCGCCGAGGACTTCGGCTACCGGCTCGCCGGCGGATACGCCGTCCAGGCCCACCACCTCGTCAGCCGGGTCAGTGACGACGTCGACCCCTTCACCCCGATCGGACGCGCCGAAGGGGAGCTGCCGCAGGCGATCGCACGTCTCGCCGAGGCCTAGCGGAAGGCCGGGAACCTGGTCCAGGTCACCCAGCAAGCACAGGTGCATGCGCGCCTGCACGTCACCGATCGAAGCCTGTCTGTCGGTCCTCGAACCCCTCTCCAGCCGCAAGCCGGGTGCCGAGGACCTCAAGCCGTTCATCCACGGCTTGAGCCCCTACGGACCCAGCTACTGAGCGCCCACTCTGCGGTCTTCCGGGCCCGGATGCCACACCTGACAGCCCGCCCGCCGCCGCAACCAGCGACGGGGGAAGTGACCCCATTTCCTTCAAGTCTCGGCAAAGTCAGACCGCGGCAACGGAGCTCGGCACCCAGCGCTACCTGCACGATCACAGCCCTGACACCACGTCAGAACGAGCGTCAATTGAGCGTCACGAGCGTCAAGAGGGGCTCCGAGGCCCGCCGCCACAAAGGATCTCGCCGTATGGCATTTGAAATGCCATACTCGTGTCATGGCTGACGAAGACACCGAGTTCCCTCCCGGCGACGGCCCCAGCAGCGGCATCTCCGTCTCCCTGACCGCCGGCACCCTGCAAGCAATCCGCGAGCGGGTCGGTAAGCGGGGTGTGTCCGCGTACCTGGAGAGGGCCGCGCAAAGGCAGATCGAGCGTGACAACCTGGACGAGCTGATCGCCGACTTCGACGAGACCAACGGCCCCGCCGACCCGGAGGCTGTGGCCGCCAAGCGCGCCAAGCTCACCGGCGGCTCCTCCTCCGGAACCGGGGTGGCCGCGTGAGCGGCGCCCTCATCCTGGACAGCGAGGGCCTGGTCAAGGCCGTTCAGCGCGACCGCGAGGTCCACGAGTGGCTCACCGCCGCCCGCGACGCCGACCTTCCGGTGATCACCTCGGCCGCGGTGCTCGTCGAGGTGATCCATCCCCGAATCAACGACGCCGCCCTGAAGTGGACGCTGTCCCGGCTGCGGGTCGAGCCGGTCACCCAGGCCCTCGCCCAGTCCGCCGCTGCCCTGCTGCGCGCGGCCGGACTGCACGGCCACAAGTACGCCATCGACGCCATGCTCTGCGCCACCGCCCTGGCTCACCCGGGCCGAGTCACGATCCTGACCTCCGACGTCGAGGACATCGGCATGCTCACCGCCGACCACCTACGCGTCACCGCCGAGAAGGTCTGACGGGCACCGCCCCTGGCACTACGCCGTACATCAGTTCCAGCACCGAACGGGGTCATCCCAACGGCCTGGACCGTTCTCCTCTCGCTGACCTCCTCGAGATTGCGATCCAGCCCCTACGCGTCCCCGCCCTCGCGGCCACCGCGGCGCGGCGGCGTCGCGGGACCGGCGGGGATCAGGAGGGCTGCTCCATCCAGGCGTCGGGGCCCGGGTCGCCGCCTTCGGCGCGGACCGTGAGGCGGTCGACGTAGTGCTGCCAGCCCTCGGCGTGCGCGGCGCACGCCTCGGGGGATGGGAGTCCGGTGTGCACCAGGCGCAGCACAGTGCCGTCGGCGACGGGCTCCAGGGTGATCTCCACTGTGCTGGAGCCCGGCGGGACGGGCATGGCCGCGTTCTCCCAACCCCAGGTGAAGACGATCCGCTTGGGCGGGTCGACAGTGAGGAAGCGGCCGGAGGCGACGTTCTCTCCGGTGACGCGCGTGCGGTAGGAGCCGCCGGGTTCGAAGGAGAAGGTGCCGTCGGCGCCCATCCAGGACAGCCACTTCTCACGGTCGGTGAAGAAGCCGAAGACAGTCTCGGGGCGGGCCGCGATGTGCCGTTCCAGGGTGACCGTGTCGGTGGGCGTCGAGGGGGTCGTCATGAGGGGTTCTCGTGCCCGTCGCGGTCGGGTCCCGCATCGCGTTCACCGCCCGATTCCTCGGCCGACGCCTCGCCTACACGTACGAGGTCACCGCGTACGAGCCCGGCCGGAGGCTGGTGATGCAGACCAGCTCGGGCCCCTTCCCCATGGAGACCACGTACACCTGGGAGCCGTACGGGGAGCACGGCGATCACACCCGCATGACCCTGCGCAACCGCGGCGAACCCCGCGGCTTCGCCTCGCTGGCCGCCCCCGCAATGGCGGTCGCCATGCGCCGCGCCCAGAGCAAGGACCTGGCCCGCCTCAAGGCCCTCCTGGAGCGGAACACTTGAGTGCGGTCCAGGCGCGGGCCGGGTCACGTGACCTCGGAGTGCCGTCACTTGGGCGGGAGCGAGCTCGCGAAACCCACCGCTGTGTCGATCCAGTGGTCGATGACCTCGTCCTGCGCGAGCGCGGGGCCGCCGACGGTCACCCAGCCGCGCATCGGCTTGCCGGTGAAGTCCATCGGGCGGGCCTCCGGGCGGGCCAGGGCTTCCTCGGTGCGCTCGGGCCCCACCCGGGCGATGAGCTCGTCACCGACCACGCCCACCGTCATGTTGCCACCCAGCAGAAAGGCCAGGCCGCCGAACATCCGCTTCTCGGTGAGACCCGACCGCTCGCCGAGCCGCTCCCTGATCCGCTGGGCCAGGCCTTCGTCGTACGTCATGGATCCCACTCTCCCGCACGGCCCGACGGCGCGCCGCGCGGGAGAGGGTGCGGCCGCCGCGTTCGACTCGTGGATCGGGCAGCTCGCCGAACGGCTCACCGCCGCCGGTCTCTCACCGCACGAGGCCAATGACCTGGCCGCCATGCTCATCACCCTTCTGGAAGGCGCCCACGTACTGTGCCGCGCCTCCGGAACCCTCGAACCCTTCGAGCAGACCGCGCGCACGGCTCTCACGCTCGCACAGAGCCGGTACCTGAGCGCCTGAGCGCGGCCCACCGGGCGAGGACCGATCGGGGGACTTAACGTGGTGCATGGGTGGACGCCGCGAGTCACGGCGCCCCGGCGCTCGCGCCACGCGTCCGCGCAGTGGCGGAGGACCCGGTGGGGTTGCCCGGGTGAGGCAGTCCCCAGCCGTACGGGGACGGAGAGGAAGTACGCATGCACCCCACTCGAACGGGCCGGAGGCGGAGGTTCGCACCGACTCTGGGAGCCGCATTCGCTCTGACGCTGGTCGGTCTCGGACCCGCCACCGCTTCAGCGGCAGCCGGACAGGCTGCCGGCAAGGCCGAGTCGCTGAAGGTCGTCCTGCTGGAGAAGGACCCCGTCTTCGGCGACATGAACGCCATGACGCCCGGTAAGGTCCTGCTGTTCGAAGAGCCCGCCGTGGACCAGCAATCGGGGAAGCCCGTCGGAGACTCGCTGACCCGGATTCAGCTACTGAAGGACGGCAGCTTCCTCCTGGACTGCACCGTCCGGCTGGCCAAGGGCAACCTGGTCTTCAGCGGCGGTGAGGAGTTCGCGAACCTGGAGAAGAAGGTGACCTTCGCGGTCATCGGCGGAACCGGGCAGTACAGCGGAGCCACAGGCCAGGTGGAAAGCACGCCCACCACCGTCCAAGGACAGAAGGCGGCACTCCTGGACTTCCAGCTGCGCGGCTGAGGCAGCCCCCGCTTCCCGAGAAGGGCGCGCCAACCGGAGGCATCGGAGGTGTCGCGCCTTCACGCTTGCCGTCAGGCTGAACGTTGCGGCAGCCGGGCGGCCAGCAGGAGTTCGGCCGTCGCCTTGGCCGTCAGGGCACTGGCAGGCGATCGGTCGAGGTGGGCGGCCGCGATGGCGCCGTCGCACAGTTGGACCAAGGCGGCGACCAGTTCGCCGTTCTCCCCCGCGTCGAGCGGTTGCAGGAGGCGGGTGAACAGGGTCGGCAGCCAGGCGCGGTCGTAGGCGATGACGGCCTGAATGCCCTCGTGATGGGGGTATTCGGCTGCGGCGTTGGTGAAGGGGCAGCCACGGAAGCCGGGCTGGGAGATCGCCTCGTGGAAGACGTCGAAGACGGCCAGGACCCGGGCGGCCGGCTCCTGAGCCCGCACGTCGGCCTCCCGTGCCACATGTTCGCGCCAAGTGTCGGTGCGGCCACGGAGGTACGCCTCCACCAGGTCTTCCTTGGTACGGAAGTGGACGTACATCGATGACTTCGCGACGCGGCTCTCCGCGATGACGCGGTCGATGCCGACCGCGCGGATGCCCTCGGCGTAGAACAGCTCGTCCGCTGTGGCGAGCAGCCGTTCGCGTACCGACGGAACTCCTGACTTGTGGCCCATGGCAGCAGTATCGAACGAACAGATCTGTTTGACAACACAGATGGGCGCTCCTACCTTGATCAAACCGAACAGACAGATCTGTTCGATCCGACTCCAAGGAGCCTCGATGTCCCGCGTGCACCTCATCGACCCGGCCACCGCGACCGGTGCTGCCGCCGAACAACTCGAAGCCACCCGGCGGACGTTGGGCGTCACCCCCAACATGGCCAGGGCCATGGCCAACAGCCCGGCATCCCTCAAGGGCTTCCTCGGCCTGTTCGGCGCCCTGCAGGAGGGCGTCCTCTCCGCCGCCATACAGGAGCGCATCGCTCTCGCCGTCGCCGAGCTCAACGGCTGCAGCTACTGCCTGTCCGCCCACACCATGGTGTCCCGGAACGTCGCCAAACTCTCCGACGAGGAGATCGAGGCCGCCCGGCGGGGAACGAGCGCCGACCCGAAGGCCGCCGCCGTACTGCGGCTCGCCGTTGCGGTCACCGAGACCCGGGGGCGGATAGGCGACGACGTCTTCGCCGCCGCCCGCGACGCGGGCCTGACCGACGAGGAGATCGTCGAGACGATCGCCAACACGGTCCGCAACATCTTCACCAACTACGTCAACGAAGCACTGGACGTCGACGTCGAGTGGCCGCTCGTCACGCCCTTCGCCGCTGTCGCCGGCTGATGCCAGGCCGCGGGGCCACTTCTTGCGAAGCGGGCCCCGCGCCGGTCTCCGTAGCGGCGACGGAGCTCAGTCGGCGATGGCGATCTTGCCGCTGACCGAGGCCGTGGCCGGCTCGGCGGCCATCATCGCCAGCCGGGCCGGACTCACCTTCAACGACTCCCTCGTCCACCTCGCGCCGCTGTGCGCAGTCCTGACCGTCGTCCTGCTGGCCCTGTGCCGGGTGCTGTTCGCTCGCGCCTTCGTCTACGACGAGAAGCGCGCCGCCGAGCTGATGGAGCTGCGCGAACGCGAGGCCATCACCGACCCGCGGCGCCTTGCGCAGGGCCTGGGCGTCCTCGCGCTGGTCGTCGCCGGGTTCGTGCTGCATCCCGTACTCCACTACGAGCCCAGCGTCGTCGCCCTCCTCGGCGCCGGCCTCCTCATCGCGATCTCCAAGGTCGAAACCGGCGAGGTCCTCGGCGAGGTGGAGTGGCCCACCCTCGCCTTCTTCGCCGGGCTCTTCGTCATGGTCGGCGCCCTCATCGAGACCGGCGTCATCGGAACCCTCGCCGGCTCCCTCGCGGACGCCATCGGCGGCGACGAACTCGGCGGCTCCATGCTGCTGCTCGGCGGCTCGGCCGTACTCTCCGGGATAGTCGACAACATCCCCTACGTCGCCACCATGGCCCCCATCACCAGCCAGCTCGTCACCGACATGGGCGGCGACCCCGACCACGTCCTGTGGTGGGCCCTGGCCCTCGGCGCCGACCTCGGCGGCAACGCCACCGCCATCGGCGCCTCCGCCAACGTCGTCGTCCTCGGCATCGCCGAACACAACCGCCAGCCCATCAGCTTCTGGCAGTTCACCAGATACGGCCTCGTCGTCGCCGCCGTCACCATCGCCGTCTCGCCCCTGTACCTGTGGCTGCGGTACTTCGCCTTCGCGTGAGGGCTCCCCGGTGTCTCCCGGTCCGCCACGTCTTCCCCCGATCCCGATCCGGATGTACGCGCGCCCCTGACGCGACGACCAGGGTGACACGGGCACAAGGGTGACTGCGGGCACGGCATCAGTCACGGGCCGGCGTGGGTCACGCTGCCTGCAGGGCCGCCGCTCCGAAGGACACGTTGAAGCGGTCGCACCAGATGGTGACGCTGGTGTAGTCGGCGACGTTCACGTCGGCCGGGATCTCGTAGTTCTGGTCGCCCTTGTTGCCCTTGAGCTTGCCCAGGCTGACGTACTTGCCGTCGTCGAAGACGTCCCAGCCCTCCTTGCCCTCCTTCACGGGGGCGTCGGTCAGCCAGACGCGCAGGTCCGGGCCATTGCTGGTGTCGAGGTTCTCCAGCCGGAGCGTGCGGGAGCCGTCGGGGAGCCGGATGAGCTTCACGGTGCCCGTGGTGGCGTGCTCGTGGCTGATGAGGGCGCCCTGGGAGAGGGTCTGCGGACCGGGAGGGGAATTCGTGGGGGCCGCCGTCGACGAGGAGCTGGGCCCCGGAACGGCGGGGGCGGTCGGCAGAGCCTCGTTGACCGTGTCGTTCTGCCAGAGCTTCCACGGCTGGAACAAGTACAGCCCGACGCCCAGCACCGCCAGGGCCGTGATCAGTGCACCTGCGATAGGCCATCTGCGTCGTTTCCTGTCTTGCACTGCCGCTCCTTCACCGTGACACGACTCATCCGTCACATGCATTCAACGGGGTGATCGCCAGGGCTGCCAGACCAGTCGTGGTGACGATTCCCTTACGGACTGGGCGCCGGCGGGTAGTGGTCCACACCGCGGCCGCGGTCGCCAGGGCCGACGCACCAAGGGCGTGCAACTCAGACTCCGGCCGTCCGGGCAGGACCACGCCCGAGCAATTCCGCCAAGCCTCGTCGGGTGGCAGCCAGGACGACGCGGTCATCCGGCCGGAGGAGATAGCCAGGGTGCAGCTCCCACACCAACCCCGGCCGCTGCCCGCCGCCGTCGGCGAGGGCGGTCGCGAGGTCGGGGCGACGGTCCTGCGGAGCGGCCGTGTCCAGCGCGATGACACGCCAGGCGCCGGGACGGAAGGATTCGGCGACGGTGCGGCCCTCCAGCTGCGGATGGCCCGCCACCTCCACCGCCGCGAACAGCAGCACCTTGCGCTCCACCGGAATCGCGCCGAGCACCTGTCGGCCCATCATCGCCCCCGCGAACGCGGGCGCGGCAAGGTGCGTGACGCTGCGGCTGCGGGTGAGGGCCGCCGGGTGTGCGGCACGCAGCGTGCGGTAGACGGCGGTGGCGAAGTCGTCGTCGTACAGCCGAAGCACCACCCGGAGGTCGGCCTTCACCGACCGGGCGTACAGGGACGCTTCCAGATTGGTGATGTCCGAGCTGGTCAGGGCGAGCAGCGTGCGTGCCCGGTGGATGTGGGCAGCCTCCAGCACGCCTTCCTCGGTGACGTCCCCGAGGACCACGGGCACGCGCAGGCGGCGGGCCAGGGCGAAGCCGCGGGCCTCGGGGTCGGACTCCACGCACACCACCGGGATCTCCAGCTCCCGCAGCCGCGCCAGCACTCGCGCCCCGATCTTGCCCAGCCCGAGCAGCACCACATGCCCGGAGAGGCTGCGCGGCGGGCGGCGCAGGACCGTCGCCGTACGGAACGCACCGAGGCCCTCCAGCGCGGCTGCCACAAGGACCGGCAGCAGGAGCAGGCCCACGAACCCGGCCAGGATCTGCAACGTCTTCCGCTCGGGCGGCTCTCCCACAGCGGGGTCGTTGATCGAGAAGATGTCGAGCAGGGTGATGTACGCGGCGTGCAGCGGATGGTCCCCCGTGGTCAGCCAGGACGCCGTGGCGAGCGCTGCCACGGCCGCGACGATGCCGGCCAGCGACCACCGCAGCCGCCGCGAGAAGAGGGAGGCCATCGGCAGTGATGCCGCGGCCAGCCTGGCCCCCGAGGTCATCGGCGCGGCGTGGGAGACCGCCTCCAAGGCCACGATGCCGCGCCCGGTCGCGGCGGCCACGGCCCGGTCGTCGGGCAGCAACTGCGGCGCCCGGTCCCCACTGAGCTCGGACCCCTCGCTGCCGGCCGGATCGCTGGACGTGGCCGACAGCAGCGCCAGCGTGCACAGCCCCGGATCGGCCACCTCACCCCGTCCCGGAGGAGTGCGCTCCACCGCCCGCAGCAACAGTCCGTCCGCCTGGATCACCTTGCTGGTGCCGGCGACGGCGCTGGCCGCCAGTGCGGGGGCGGCCGTGTCGGCGTCCGACAACACGGTGGTGGACGAGTCCAGCTCACGCAGGTCGATCCCGGGTTCGGCGACGATCGCAGCCTGGTCGAGGAGGTCCTCCAGGTACTGGCCGAGCTTCCGGTTGTACAGGCGGATCACCAGACGAAGGCGGGGGTTGAGCCGCCGGGCCATCAGCGCGGCCCGCACGTTCGTGTCGTCGTCCTCGTACACGAGCGCCAGCGCGGAGGCCCCGGCCACCCCCGCAGCGGCCAGCACCTCCTCATCCGGCTCCGCCGCCTCCATCCGGTGGAGCTCGCGCGGGCCGTGCTCCCCCGCGACCGCCGCGCGTGTCCTCGGCGTCGGCATACGCCCCAACAGCCCGCGCCCCGGGCTCGGCCGGTTCCCTCCACCCGGCTGCGGCTCGCCGGCCGCCGGTACCACGAGCGTCACCTGCTCCCGGTACACATCGCGGAGCTCGGCGGCCAGGCGGTGGGCCAGGCCGTCGTCGCCGCACACGACCATCCGGCCTGCTGTGCGGGCGTGTTGAGAGTGCGCAGATATCGAGGACACGATCACAGGATGCCGTGCCGGATCCGCTCCCGCGCACCCCACCGCCTCTACGGCGTCGTCGTCATGCCCGCGCGCTTGATCATGTCTTTGACGCCGGCAGCACTGCCGGATGCACGCGATCGCGTTTCGGCGTATCCGAGGCAGAGCCGTTTGGTGGAATCGGCCGGAGCTGCCCAGCCCTCCCGTCCTTTGTGGCAAATGTATGAGGGGTGGCTGCCGCCTGCCCGACGTTCGGCGGCGGCCCCGTCGCTCGTAGGGAGCCTGTGTGAACACCTCTGGTTCTGGGCCGGCCGGTACCGCTGAGGACTGGAACAGCGGCCAGTGAGCGGCGTCTTCCCCTGGGCCGTGGTGGGCCCTGCGTCCTCGACACCGGGCAGCTCAAGGACCACGCCGGCTGAGCCCTCGTCGCCGCCGGAACCACCTTCGGGGTCCCTCCCGCTCACGGGGCAATGACATCGTGCCGGTGCGGTGAAGTCGATGCCTTCGCGTCTCCGATTCGGCCGATCAGGGCGGCGAAGGCGTCGAGGACGCGTTGCAGGCCGAAGGAGTAGGCGTGGGCGGGGTCGTAGGCGCTGCTGTGTGCGGCGCCCGCGGCTGCGCCGACGCGGGTCCGGGAGCTGAGGTGGGCGGGTTGTACGACGACGAATCCGGCTGCCGCCGCAGTGGTCACACGATCAGCCCGTCAGGTCACCGAGGAACCGAGGTGAACCGCCATCCTCTCGGGGAGGGCAGCGACGTGCGCACCCTCATCAGCCGGGCTGCCGCCGTGGCGCAGGCAACGCCGAAGACCAGCGACGCAAGGAACGCGAGGTGCCTGGAGAAGCCCTCGATGAGCGGGAAGACCTGCCAATGGGTCAGGTAGACGTAGAGCGAGCTGGAAGCCAGGAGGCCGGCCACACGGTTGATGCCTTCGCGGCTGGGCATGGCCGGTACCCAGACGAGGAGGGCGAATCCGGCGACGATGATCGCCTCACGGCCGGGGTCGCCGGGGAAGAAGCCGGGCATGGTGACCAGTGCCGCGGCGGTCACCAGGAGGCGCTGACGTGCGGAGGCGGCCTTTGCCGCCGCCCAGCCGAGCGCGAACAGCCAGAAGACGGTGACGGCGTCCGGCATGTGGTCCCGGTCCGGAAGACCCAGCAGGTCGTAGCGGGTGAGCAGGCCAAAGGCCGCGAGAGTCACGGGCAGGCCGTAGGGGAAGCGTCGCTCCGCCCGGTCGAAGAGCGGGAGCGCCAAGAGGGCGACGGCCGCGATCAGAATGAAGACCAGCGCCTCGATGAACCAGAACTGCATGCCCGTCTTGAGTTCGGGCGGCCCGAGCACGCTCTCCAGCAGGACAAGGTTGGCCCAGCTGTAGTCGTCGGTGAGCAGGAGCATCAGGCCGATCCAACTCAGCGCCGGCAGGGCGGTTCGCGCGATGCTGGTGCCCGCCCGCCGGATGCGTTCGCCCCGCGCGACGTCGACGAGCTGGAAACGCGCGAAGTTGTATCCGGCGACGGCGAGGAGAATGTGGGCCCCGCCCTTGATGCCGAAGACGTGGATGTGCGAGCCGACGATGCAGAAGATCGCCATGGCCCGCAGGGCGACGCTGGTCTCCAGAGGTCGCTTCTTCACGGACGGGTCTCTGCGCCCCGGGGCGAAATCGCGGATCGCCGTCGTATGCCAGCCGGGCGGCAGGTGACCGAGGCGTTCTTCGATGTGCAAGGACATCTCGACGTACGAGAGCGAGTCGCCGCCGAGGCTGACGAAGGTGCTGTCGGGCGTGACGTCGGGCCGGTCGAGCACCCGCGCGTAGAGCCGGCAGAGGTCCTCGGTGCTGTTGCCCGTGCCGCTCGGCCCGGTATCGGGCGCCTCGCTGCCGGCCTGTTGCCCCAAGGCGCGAACCGCCTGGTAGTCGGGCTTGCCACCGGCCAGCCGGGGCAGGTCGGCGAGCATACGGACCCGGACGGCGCGGGGCGGCAGGCCGCACGCGCCCGTCACGAGTGAGCGGATCCGGCGCTCGTCGCCGTCGGAGCCGACGGCGGCGACCGTGAGGGCTTCGTCGTCGCCGGCGCACAGGGCGCTGACCCCGTGCCGTTCGAGCATCGCCTCGACCTGTGCCGGGTCGATCCGCAGGCCGATGACCTTCGCGAACCGGCTGCGCCGGCCGACGATTTCGTACAGTCCCTCGGGAGTCCGGCGGGCGATGTCACCGGTGTGCAGCTCCCGCACGGCCCGGCCGTGTGCGAGGTCCTCTGGCGTGTGGGCGTAGCCGAGCATGACGTTGGGGCCGCTGTAGACCAGCTCGCCGGTGTCCCCCGCGGGCCAGCCGTCCACCGGGTCCAGACGGAAGGAGCCACCGGGGACGGGGATCCCCACGGCCTGCGAATGGGTCTCGGCCAGGGCCGGCGGCAGGTAGGCCATGCGCGCGGTGGCCTCGGTCTGGCCGTACATGGCGAACAGCTCCCAGCCGGCGGCGCGTCCGAGGGCGGCATAGCGGCCGACCCGTTCGGGCGCGAGGCGTCCACCGGCCTGGGTGACGTACCGCAGGTGGGGCAGCTCCATGGTGGAGAAACCGACGCGGTCGAGCAGGTCGAAGGTGTACGGGACGCCGGCGAAGGTGCTGCCGCGGCCTGCGCGGAACAGCTCCCAGAAGCACGGGTCCGCGACCGACAGGTCGGTGAGGATCAGCCCGGCGCCGCTCAGCAGGTGGCTGTGGACGACGGAAAGGCCGTAGCAGTAGTGCAGGGGCAGCGTCGTGGCGGCGCGGTCGGTGTCGCGGATGTCCAGGTACTGGGCGATGGACTCGGCGTTGGCCTGCAGATTGCCGTGCGACAGCCGGACCAGCTTGGGCGATCCGGTCGAGCCGGACGTACTCAGCAGCAGGGCGAGGTCGGGGTGAAGGCTGTGGGCGGTGACGGGGCGCCGCTCGTCTAGCACCCACTGCGTGCCGACGGGGCGGGCCACGATGTCCGGGTCGTAAGCATCGACGAGCCCCTGCACTGCCTCGGGGTGGTCGGCCGGCGCGAGCAGCACGGGGTGTCCGGCGGTGAGGGCGGCGAGGTGGATGACGAGGGCTTCGACCGTGTTGGCGCCCGCCAGCAGGACCAGGCGGCGTTCACGCCCGAGGCGGCACGCCATGGCGTCCACCAGCGCGGCCAGCTCGCGGTAGGTCAGCCGGCCGTCTGCCGTGATGAGTGCCGGGCGGTCGCCGTGGGCGGCGAGCTCACGGGCGAACGGGACGGTGTTGAGGCCGGGAACGAGGGCGGAGCGGGCTGTCACGAGAGCGCATCTTAGGAAAGGCTTACCTCTATGAATAGTCACAGTGCGGTCACGTCCACACCATGAAAGATCCACAAGGATTTCACCCGGCGGCTCGACCCCTCCACCGGCCCGGCGCGACCAAAACGTTGCAGGCCACCACTTGACCTTTAGGTTAGCTTTACCTTACCTATAGTGCGTTCACAGGTTTCTGCTGCACGTGCAGGAAGGCATTTCATGCGACGCCCTCTGGTCCACCGCCTGGCCGCGCTCACCGCGGCAGCGCTCCTCGTACCCGCTCTGGCGAGCTGTGGCACCGACGAGGAGGACGCCGGGCTTGTGATCTACTCCGGCCGCAACGAGAAACTGGTCAAGCCCCTGCTGGACGAATTGGAGCAGGCCGTCGGCACCTCCGTCGCCGTCCGCTACGGGGAAAGCGCCGAACTCGCCGCCCAGATCCAGGAAGAGGGCGGGAAGACCAGGGCCGGCCTCTTCTTCTCCCAGGACGCAGGAGCTCTTGGTGCCCTTTCCACCAAGGGCCTTCTGCAGCAGCTGCCTCAGCAGTCACTCGACAAGGTGGACCCGGCGTTCCGCGGTCACGCCGGCGACTGGGTGGGAACCTCCGGGCGGGTACGCGTTCTGGCGTACAACCCCGACCAGGTCGCCAAGGCGCCCGACAGTGTCCACGACCTGGTCAAGCCGGAGTGGAAGGGCAAGATCGGGTACGTACCCACCAACGCCTCCTTCCAGGCCTTCGTCACCGGCATGCGCGTCCTCGAGGGCGACGACGCGACCCGCACCTGGCTCAAGGGCCTCAAGGCCAACGATCCCAAGGTCTACGACAACAACCTCAAGGTCCTCGACGGAGTCGGCAAGGGTGAGGTCTCGCTCGGCCTGATCAACCACTACTACTGGTACGAGCAGGTCGCCGAGAAGGGCGAGAACAAGGTCAAGGCAAAGATCCACTTCCTGCCCGGCGGCGATCCCGGCGCGCTCGTCAACACGGCCGGAGTCGGCATCATCAAGGGCAGCGACCAGGCCCCCGTGGCACAGAAGGCCGTCGACTTCCTGCTGTCGGAGAAGGCGCAGAAGTACTTCGCCGACGACACCAAGGAGTACCCCCTGGCCGCCGGCGTGACCAGCACCGTCAAGGACCTGCCGCCGCTGGACTCCCTCAACGCCCCCAAGATCGACCTCGGCAAGCTGGAATCGCTTCAGGAGACTCTGAAGATGCTCCAGGACGTCGGGATGGTCTGAGTCGGTGCCGCACCCCAGCGATCCCGCTGCCCCGGCCAGTTCCCCCGGGGCGGTAGAAACCGCGGCGCGTCCGGCCGGGAGGTTGCTTCCGGCCGCACGGCCGCGTACGAGCCGTCCGAGGGCCTCGAGGCGACCTCCGGCCCTCCTGCTCGTCCTCGCCGCGCTCGCCGCGGTGTTCGCCCTGCTGCCGCTCGCCTACCTCGCCGTGCGCTCCCTGGAACGGGGCCCCGGATTCGCCTGGGGCGTCGTCGCCGACGAGCGGACCTTCCTGCTCCTCGGCCGCAGCCTCGGGCTGGCCGCCGTCGTCGTCTCGGCGTCGCTCGTGCTGGGCATGTCCCTGGCGTGGCTCACCGTGCGCACCACGCTGCCCGGGGCGCGGCTCTGGTCCGTGCTGGCGACTTTGCCCCTGGCCGTGCCCAGCTACGTCGCAGCCTTCACCTGGCTGTCCGCCTTCCCCGATCTGGCGGGGTTCACCGGGGCGGCGGTCGCCCTGACCCTGGTGAGCTTTCCGTACGTGTACCTCCCCGTGACCGCGGCGCTGCGCGGCTCCGATCCGGCCCAGGAAGAGGTCTCCCGTTCACTGGGGGTCGGACCGCTGCGAACGTTCGTGCGGGTCACGCTGCCCCAGCTCCGTCCGGCGGCCGCGGGAGGCGCGGTGCTGGTCGCGCTGTACGTGTTCTCCGACTTCGGCGCCGTGTCGCTGATGCGGTACGACACCTTCACCCGCGGCATCTACACCTCCTACCGGGCCAGTTTCGACCGCACCCCCGCGGCCGCGCTCAGTGTGGTCCTCGTCGTGATGACCATCGCCCTCGTCGCCGTCGAGTCGCGGACCCGCGGCCGCGCCGGACACTCCCGGACCGGAACCGGCACCGCGCGACCCTCCGTTGCGGCGCCGCTCGGCCGGTGGCAGGCGCCCGCGCTGGCCTGGTGCGCGGCGGTCACGGCCGTCGCCGTGCTCATGCCGCTGGCCACCCTCGCCTACTGGCTCGCCGTCGGGAACTCCGCCACATGGGACCCGGCCACGCTCCTCGATACCGCCGGCACGACCCTCGGCGTGGCCGCTGCGGGCGCGGCGCTCACCACCTGCCTCGCTCTGCCCGTCGGCGTGATCGCCGCCCGGTACCGCGGCCGGACGGCGCACTTGCTGGAACAGTCCGCCTACGCCGGGCACGCCCTGCCGGGAATCACCGTCGCACTGTCACTGGTCTTCTTCGCGGTCCGCTACGCCGAACCGCTGTACCAGGAGCTCCCCCTGTTGGTCTGCGCGTACGCCGTGCTGTTCCTGCCCGTCTCGGTGGCCGCCACGCGCGCCGCGGTGCTGCAGTCCCCGCCGGTGTTGGAGGACGTCGCGCGCTCGCTGGGCCGCAGTCCCCTGCGCGTGCTGCGCGAAGTCACCGTGCCGCTCGCCGCGCCCGGGGTCGCGGCCGGGGCGGCCCTGACCTTCGTCGTCTGCATGAAGGAGCTCCCGGCGACGCTGATGCTGCGCCCCACCGCCATGGACACGCTCGCCACCAGGCTCTGGACGGAGACCGGCACCGGCTCCTTCGCCGCCGCCGCACCGTATGCCGCCGCGCTGATCCTGCTGGCCGCCATCCCCTCCTACCTCCTCGGGAGGCACCGCACATGACCGACCTTCAGATCAGCGGAGTGTCGAAGGCGTACGGCCCTGACTCCGCCGTCCTCGACCGGCTCGACCTGACCGTCCCCGGCGGCACCCTGGCGGCCGTACTGGGCCCCTCCGGCTGCGGAAAGACGACGCTGCTCCGGATCATCGCCGGTTTCCTGCGCGCGGACGCCGGCACCGTCTGCCTCGGCGGCCGCACACTGGCCGGTCCGGGAGTGCACCTGCCCCCGGAACGGCGCCGCATCGGCATCGTCCCCCAGGAAGGGGCGCTCTTCCCGCACTTGAACGTGGCCCGCAACGTGGCCTTCGGGCTGTCCCCACGCGACCGGGCCGAGCGGCGGTCACGTACGGAGGAGATGCTCGACCTCGTCGGGCTCGGCGGGTACGGCGACCGCATGCCGCACGAGCTCTCCGGAGGCCAGCAGCAACGCATCGCCCTCGCGCGCGCCCTGGCGCCGGAGCCCGCCCTGGTCCTGCTCGACGAGCCGTTCAACGCTCTCGACAGCGCCCTGCGCGCAGGAGTCCGTGCAGATGTACGGGCCGCCCTGCGCGCCACCGGAGCCACTGCCCTCCTCGTCACACACGACCAGCAGGAAGCCCTGTCCACTGCGGACCTCGTGGCGGTCGTACGCAACGGCAGGATCGCCCAGTGCGACACCCCGCAGGATGTCTACCGCAGGCCCGCCGACCCCTGGGTGGCCCGCTTCGTCGGCGACGCCGTGCTCGTCCCCGCGACCGCCGACCACCGCACCGCGTCCACCCCGCTCGGGCAGCTCACCCTGGCGGCACCCGCCGCGGATCAGCGCGAGGGGACGGTCCTGCTGCGCCCGGAACAGCTGCACCTCAGCGACCGGTCCGGGGAGGTACAGGGGACGGTGACCGAGGTGGCGTTCTACGGCCACGACGCCATGGTCACAGTGGCCGTCGACGGCCTTGCGGAGCCGGTCGGCATCCGGGTCGGCGGATCCGTCGCCGTTCGGCCGGGCCAGCGCACCGGCATCCGGGTCACAGGCGAGGCCACCCTGCACCCATGACGCCTCGTCAGGAAACGGGGCGAGCGTGCGTCAAACATGCGTCACGTGCGTCGGATTTGCGTCAAGATATCGCCCGTAACGCCCACAGCACACATCACGCACACTCGACGAACCGCAGGTCAGGCGCCCTTTTCGGCGGGCTCAAGGATCGCGACGCACTCGACATGGTGGGTCATCGTTTACATGTCGCGAGGGGCAGGAACCGGAGAAACTGCTGGTCAGAGGCGGATCACGGCGCCGCTTGCGGGCTGTTTCGGGGCCCGAGCGTCAAACGAGCGTCACGGCCGGATGCATCTGCTCCCTGCCCAAGGTCTGCCAGCAGCAGATCGAGAACCGCCTCCTCCTCTATGCGCATCCCGTGTTCTGCCAGGGCGAGCGCCAGATCCGGGTCCCACGGCGATGGGGCCGGTGTGCCGGAGAGCGGGCGGGAACCGGCCCCACTCGCGGCCACCGCCTCCCGGTAGTCGGCTGCCGTGTAGCGCCAGGGTCTCCACGGCACGTGCCGCATCAGCACCGCCGCGATACGCAGACCGCCCCAGTCGAAGTCGCCGTGGTAGCGGAACTCCGTACCCGTCGCGTGCAGGTGGTTCAACAGCGTGAGAGCGGCGGCCGACGGCTGGCCCTGGACACAGACCAGCGGTCGGGCGTCCGGTCCGTGGACGTCCGCCACGGCCGAAAGGACCGCGGGATTCTCGCAGATGTGGACCACGGGCGGTGCCGTGCGCGGCGGACGGCGGGCGAGCTGCCGGAGGGTGAGGACACACGGCTCGCCCCCGTCTGCCATCCAGTCCAGGGCCGCAGTCCCGCGGAGGCCCAGAGTGAGCACCGTCGAGGAGACATCGTCCCGGAGCAGGCCGGCCGAAGCCCAAGCGGCCCGCCGCCACGCCGCTCCCGCTCCCTCGGGATGGCCGGTCAGAGCGCGGGCGCCGGAAAGGGCGAGGGTGGCCACCGGCGTGCCGTCGTCGAGTGCGTGGGCACTCCCCAGAACATCCGCGGCGAACACGGACAGCGACCGTGCCGGTTCGACGGGCAGTTCCCGCAGCACGCGAACGGTCTGCTCCAGGATCAGACGGGCGGCGGCAGGTGTGCGGGCGAGACGGCGTACGAGGCCGTCGTCGCGGACACGGGCGGCCCAGGCAGCGTGCTGCGGAACGTCTTCGGCCAGCAGGGCGAGAGAGGTGTACGCCTCCTCCCAGGCATGCTCCTCACTCCGGCGGACCTCGTCGAGTGGAACGACCCGACCGGTGAGCGCCGTCACCGCCGCTTCCAGGCCTTCCGGGCTGACACCTGATCTGACCAGCACGGCGTCCACGGCGTCGAGCCGGACCGTCAGCGCCCTGCCGGCACCGGGTGTCCGGCCCAGCAGCCTCTCCGCCGCTGCCCGCTCGGCCGGGCTCGGTGCCGCCAGCGAGACCGCTCCGGTGAGGGGCTGCCCGCGCTCCAGCCGCCGGCGTACCCGCTCCACCAGCCAGGCCAGGTCGGCGCCGCCGAGGAGACGGCGCAGGCGTGCTTCGTCCACCGGCGGACCGCTCACGCCCACAGTGGCTCCGGGTCCGCCGGGCGCACCGGGTCCTCGCGGCGCGTGCGGGCCGTGCCGTCCCACTCCCAGCGGGTGACGAGTACGGCGGCCACCTCGTCGACACGGGAGAGCTGGGCGATGGCGATGCCCGGAACCTGCGGATAGCAGGCCCACTCCCGCTCGCTGGTCATGACCACGTCCAGGTCGAAGGCGTGGAGGAGCCCCAGGCACTTGGCGCGGGAGTCGTCGTCGACTCCCGCGAACGCCTCGTCGAGGGTGACGAGCCGAGGTGCGTGGGGGCTTCCCGCGCTCGCGTAATGCGAGGAGGCGGCGGCGAACAGGGGTACGGAGACCGCGAGTACGCGCTCGCCCCCCGAAGCGGGTCCGGTGGCGGGCACCCAGCGGCCGTGCTGCTGGCGTTCGACGGCGAACTCGTGCCACGAGCGGTAGTCCAGGGCAGCCGTGAGGTGGTCCGGCCAGCTGCCCGCCGCGTCCTCGGTCTGCTGGCGGGCGATCTGGGTCTGCAGGAACTCCCCGACCGCGGCCCGGTCCTCGGGAGTCCAGGCATCGGCCGTCTGGAGCAGCCGGCCCCGGGCCTGGGCAAGGCCCGCCGGAGCTTTGCGGGAGGCCCGCCACACGAGGCGCAACGTCATACCGGTGGAAGTGGGCCGTTCCTCCAGCTCGGCGTTCATGGCCAGTACCTTGCGCTCCACGGCCCCGATGAGTTCCTGGAGTGTGCCCGCGACCTCGGTGATGAGGTGGGTCTCCAGGATCTCGCGTTCGTGCGCGGAGAGGATGCGGGTCAGTTCGCCGACCTCTACGGCCAGTGCCTCGGCGAGTTCGGGTACGGCGCGCTCCCGGCCCTGGTACACGATGTCGACGACCATGCCGTCCTCGACCATCCGGGCGGAGGCCGTGTGGCCGTGGCGGGACAGCGCGTCCTGGAGGGTCTTGAGCTCCTCGCTCAGGCGCCGCTGCACCCGCTCCCAGGCCCCGTCCGAGTCGTCGGTGGCCGCGAGTTCCGACTCCAGGGCACGAGACAGCGCGATGGCCGGGGTGGCCGCCCACGGTCCGTCTCCCGTCGCGGGTACGGCGAGCTCGGGGAGCGCGACCGTGATGAGGCCGGTGGTCGCGAACCGCTGGAGCCCGGCGATCGCTTCGAAGCGCGTGGCGGCGGCACCGGTGACGTCCTTCTCCAGCTGCTCGATCCGTCCCTGAGCCCGGTTGGCCCGACCGTCCGCCTGCGTGCGCCGGTCCTGGGACAGGCTCTGCTCGGCCGCACAGGCGCGCAGGGCCCGGGCGGTCTCGGCGAGCCTGCGCTCCAGCTCGGCCACGGCGGTTCCCACGGTCGAGCGCAGGGTGGCAAGCCGCTCGTCGGCGGCTGCCGCCTCCCGTGCGGTCTCCTGAGTACGAAGGCCGAGTGCGGCGGAGCGCGCCGCAGCGCGGGCGGCTTCCTCCCGTTCCCCCTCCACCTGCTCGGACGCCTCCGAGCGCTCGCGCAGCGCGGGCCAGAGGGCGGCCAGTACGGCGGCGAGTTCGCCGAGCGCCTGCCGTACGCCGGCCAGGGCGGACCGGTCCGCGGGCAGCCCCAGATCGGCCGCGGCCTCGTGGAGGCCGGCGGTCGCCAGCTCGGCCTGCTCCGCCGCGGCCAGCACCTCCGCGGCCCGCTCCTCACGCCGGAGCCCGGCCCGGCGGCCGGTCTCGGCGGCGGCCGCGGCACGGGCATGGGACCGGGTCAGCGCGGTCTCGTCCGGCAGGGAGGCGAGTTCGGCATCGAGCGTACGGCGGCGGTCCGCGAGCCCCTGTGCCTCGTCCGTGAGGGACACCGACTCCCTTCGCAGGAGATCCAGATCGGCGCGCAGCGCTTCGGCGCGGAGGCGGCGCGCGGCCTCCCGGGCGCCCTCGCCGATGTACTCGGCGGCCTGCTTGGCCCAGCGGCCGGTGAGAGCGCCCACGCGGTAGGTTCCGTCCACCGCGGCCCAGGTGTCCGCCGCCCGCTTCATGCTCCCTCGCACGGCATCGGGTGCTCTCGTGTCCGCAGCCGTGCCGTCGCCGGCCGCACCGAGACCGATCGCCGCGAGCAGGCGGGACACCGCCGCTTCGCCCACGGCGGCGGACCGGGCATCGCCGGGGTCCACTGCCGGGCACAGGACATCGGCGAGCGACGGTCCGTCGACCGGCCCCCTCGCCGGGTCGAGGAGAACGTCGTGGCCGTCCGCTGCGAGCACCTCGCCGTCGGGACGCACCCACGCGTCCAGCAGTCCGGCCGCCTCCAGGGCCGCTTCCAGCCCGGCTCGGTCACGGTCGCCGACCTGCTCCCGGAAGTCGATCAGCCGCCACAGAGGGGCACCGGCCATCCGGTCGCGAAGGCCGGGCGTCCGGGTGGGCGGCGCCGCAGGTCCGCGTCCGCCACCTGCCTCCAGGGCCCCGAGCTCTTCCTCGGCCTCGCAGGTGCGGGCCGCCAGGCCCGCCCGCTGCTGCGCCACCTGCGCCATCCGCTCGGCGAGCGCTCCGGCCGTGACACCGTGGGCCAGCGAGGCGTGCCGCCGGGCCGGGTTGGGGCCGTCCTGGTGCCGGGCCCATTCCTGGAGCTCGTCCAGCAGCCCCGTCGGGTCGGGGTAGGCGAGTTCCGTGCAGCGGCCCATGTGCTCACGCACGGCGTCGACCAGGGCGCGCCCCTCGGCCGTCACCGCCTCCTCGGCGGCGTCCCGGGCCTCGGCGGCCAGCACCAGGTCGGCCTCCGCCTCGTCGAGCCGCCGTACCGCGCTCCGGCGCTCGGCCTCGGCCTCGTCGGCCCGGTCCGCCAGGTCCTCCATGTGCGCGAGGCTTCGGCGGCGGCGGTCGGCGGCCTCCGTCACGGCGGCCTTCAGCTCGGCAGGCGCCAGTGACTCGTCCCCGGGCAGCTCCAGCCGGGCTGCAACGGCTGCTTCCCGTGCGCTGATCAGCGTCTGCCCGGCCCGCTCGTGTGCCGCCCGGAGCCGGTTCTCGGCGCTCCCGAGACGGGTGAGGGCCCGCGCGTGCAGGGCATCGGCCTCCTCCTGGTCCTCGCGTGCCCGGTCGTGGGCCTGCGCGGACCGCTCCGAAGTCTGGGCCGCCCGCTCCAGTTCACGGGCGCTGCGCATCTCCGGGCCCTCGCGCAGGGCGGCGTCCGTCGCCTCCAGCCTCGCCTGCCTGTCGGCCAGCTCGCCGATCCGGCCGGCGGCCGCCTCGCGTTCGTCTTCGGCCTCGCTCTTCTCCGCCTGTGCCACGGCGAGGTCACGCAGGAGCTGCTCGTACCTGGAGTGCTCGGTCCTCGGCAGGCGTGCCCGACGCCTTGAGGCGATGCGCGCATAGCGCCGGTAGTGGTCGAGGAAGGCGGAGGCCGCGCGCTCGGCCGCCCCGGCGGCCCGCAGTTCCTCCTTCTCCTCGTCCAGGGAGCGGAAGGCTTCCGCGACGTCCGCGATGACGGCCTGGTCCATGGGCGGCAGCGCCTCGGTGAGGGCGCGGGAGAGGGCGGCCTCGTTCGGACGTTTGGACAGCTGGGGCTGGCGCAGCTGGATGAGGAGGTCCACCAGGGCCGCGTAGCGCTGCTCGCCGAGCCCGAACAGCGCCTCGTCGACGGCGCGGCGGTACGCCTTGGCCTGGTCGTAGACCATCCCCTCCCCGGATACCGCCTCGATGAGCCGGTCCCGGGACAGGACCGTGCCGGTGGCGTCGAGGAGGCTGAGGGATCCCGGTGAGCGCAGCTCGGCCGGTGCGTGGTCGATCCGCTGCGCGGTCACCGCCCACCAGTGGCGGGCGATCCCGCGTCCGCTGACGGCTTTGAGTCCGCAGACGAGCGTACGGAAGTGCTCTGCCCCGTCGGCCTCGTCGCGGCGGCCGAACTCCACCCAGGTGTAGCCGAGCCGTTCGGAGTGGGGGTGCTCACCGCCCAGGAGGAGGTTCCACTCCATCCGCTTGCCCGCGTCGCCGTCCGGCTCGACACGGCGGGCGCTGAGGTCCCCGTCGAGGAGGAAGGGCAGGGTCAGGGCGAGCACCTTCGATTTGCCGGTGCCGTTGTTCCCGCGGAGCAGGAGCCGGCCGTCGCGGAAGTGGAACTCCTCCACGTCGTAGTGGAAGAGGTCGACGAGCCCCATCCGCAGGGGCTGCCAGCGGGAGCGCGCGGGGGCCGGGAGCCCGGTACGGGGGTTCAACGTCGGTTGGCCTTTCGCTGTGCGGGCACCGCGGCGGAGCCCGCCGTGCCGGGTCCGATGACGACCGTCGGTCCGACGGCGTACCGGGCGAGTGCCGGGCGGGGCAGGACGCCGCCGGGGGTACGGGAGACCAGGCCGAGGGCGCAGAGCCGGGCGAGTGCCTGTTCCACGAGTTCACGCTCGGCGCCCGGCTCCCGCGCGGACTTGGACCAGAAGCCGCCGTGCTCCGAGGCCAGGTCGGCCACCCGGTGCTCCAGAGCTGCCGTGGTGACGAAGCCCCCGGCCGCCGCCAGGTGTTCGGCGAGCAGGAGGGTGACGTGGCCGTGGGTCCCCGATTCCGGCATGCGGATGTCGGTCAGGTCGTCGTCGGGGTCGACCATGGCGATGCCCTCGGCCCGGACCTCGGGTACCAGCCCGGTCAGTTCGGTGATCCGCGTGGTGAGGAAGCCGCGCTGACGGGTGAGGTAGGCCAGTTCGGCGTCGGTGAGTTCGTCGTAGTAGAGCACGGGGTCGTCGAGCAGGCGGCGGGTCAGTGCCCGGCGCATCGCGCGAAAGCGCAGTTCGTCGCTGTCGAGGGCCGTCTCGGCGGTGAGTTCGGCCAGCCGGTCCTCCATCGACTCGGCCCGGACGGTCGAAGGGCCCCTGCGGGTGGCGAGCAGTCCGGCGAGGACGCGCCGTTCGACGTCGTACAGGACGTCGCCGGCTCCGCTGACGTACGCGTCCTCGTCGCCGGCGACCCGGCGCAGGACTCCGAGGCCGAGCAGGAGCCGCACGACGGCCGCCAGGTCGAGGCGCTCCTCCCTGCGGTCCAGGGTGAAGTGGATCCCGGCGGCGGCGAGCCGGGGGTCGGCGGCGTCCAGGA
Source organism: Streptomyces sp. NPDC048337 (assembly GCF_043201175.1). Lineage (NCBI taxonomy): Bacteria > Bacillati > Actinomycetota > Actinomycetes > Kitasatosporales > Streptomycetaceae > Streptomyces > Streptomyces sp. NPDC048337. Next base: position 39,582 of record NZ_JBICYR010000025.1, on the reverse strand, counting down.
CCACCTGGTCGGCGAGCCGGCCCAGCGCGATCTGTGCCTCGCCGCGTTCGAGGGCGGCGAGGGCGAGGCACAGCAGGACGTAGCGGCGGCGCGTGAACGGAGCGGCGCTCCGCGTGGCGTCGCGGGCCGGGTGGGTGACGTCGTCGAGGCGCGCCGGGGTCTTGCCGAGCCTGGCCGTGTCGGCGTCGGCCTGGAGGGACCAGCCGGTGTTGCGGTCGAACCATTCCCGCAGCTCGGAGGCGTGCCGCCGGACGAGACGGAACTCGTCGGCCTGCGCGCCGTGCGCGAGCAGCAAGGGGTGTTTGAGGAGGGCTCGGGCGGCCTTGCGCAGTTCGGCGGCGTGCTGCCCGTCCAGCACTTCGGCGAGCGGAGTGGTCACGCTCCCTCGCTCCCTTCGACGCGGCCCCCGGTGAGGTCGGTGAGGTCGGTGATCTCGATGGTGTGGTCGGGGCCGCGGAACACCCCGTCCGGTGTGCGGACCTCGGCGGTGGTCCCGTCGGCCCCGGCGGTGAGCCGGATCTCCATGGATCCGTCGTTGCTGGTGGCCACGGTGTGCGTCATACCGGGCCGCCAGGTGGCCAGTGCGTCGCCGAGCAGCTGGAGGAACATCCGGAAGCTGACGGGATCGAGCTCGCCGAGCCCGGACAGCCTCGTGATGCCGCCGGTGGCGAGCCGGGCCCGGGCGGCGGCGATCTCGGCGGCCTGCTTGGCCGCCGTCTCGGCGAGCAGCCGGCGCGCCTCCTGCCGGTCCTCCACCTTGCGGGGCTTGCCGCGCCGCTCGTAGCTGCCGGTACGGCGCAGCTGGGGGCTGATGTGCAGCGGCGCGGCGTCGGCCCATGGGGTGGACGCGGGATCCGGGTGCGCGAGCCTGGCGGCCAGCGTCTCGGCGTCCACCGAGAGGTGCCGTGCCGGATAGAGCCCGAAGGCGGTCCGCCACAGCCGGTGCCTGGCGTCGTCGTCGGGTGCCTCGGCGAACCACTGGGCGAGGGTGCGGAAGTCGGCGGACCGGTCGGAGCGCCCGGCCCGGCGCTCGTTCAGCGACCGCACGACGGCGAGCAGCTGCGGGATAGCGCCCAGCGCTCTCCCTCTCAGCAGCCGGGCCTGCGACTCCCGGCCGTCCCGGCTGAGGAACCAGGCACCGAGCCCGGCCCACCGGCCGGCCCACCGCTCGTACGCGGCCTGCTCGGCGTGCGCGGCCTCCTGCGGGGTGGCGTCGGCGGCCTCGCGGGCGGCGGCGGCCTGCAGCAGGGGCTGGATCCGGCCGTCGCCCTCCAGCTCCAGGATCAGCCGGGCGATGCGGCCGCCGAGGGTGATCAGGTCCTGGATGAAGCGTTCCAGGTACTGGATGAGCTGGTCCTTATAGGCGAGGAAGACCTCCTCCCCCACGTCGTGGAGGTCGATGGTCCGCTGCAAGGACCCCATGAAGGCCCGCGCATTGTCGGCGAGCGCGGCGAAGCGGCTGGCGAGGGCGTCGAGCGCGAGATGGGCCTTGGCCGGATCCGGCGCCTCCTCGGCCGCCAGCACCAGGAGGGCGCGCAGCTGCGTGACGATGTCGTGCAGCGCGACGGCCTGCAGCGCGCCCCGCCGCCCCAGCGCCTCGTCGTACGCGGACAGGGCCTGCTCGGCGGCCTCGCCCTCCCGCGTGAGCTGGTAGATGAAGCGCTTGCGGTAGAAGTCCTCGACGGCGGTGACCCGTCCGGTGTCCGGATCGGCCCGCAGGTTCCCCCACGCCACGAGCTTGTCCAGGGCGCCGACGACCCCCTCCAGCTCGGCCGGCCGTACGCCGCCCACGAGCCCGCTGTGCACCTCCTCGGGCCGCAGGTGCACGGCGAACCGCTCCTTGGCGACGAGGAACGTCCGCATCACGGCGCGGTAGAGCAGCACGTTCGGTGCGCTGAGGTGCGCGAAGGGCCCGTAGCGGTCCGCCGGGCTGTCCGGCCGGGAGGAGGTCGTGTCCATCGTCCGCCATTCTCCCCGCACCGCGACCATGATCGGCACGGACGAAAGCACTTGACCGATTCACACCGTTCATGACCATGTCACCGCCGTGCACGCCCGGCCCCGCCGAGGGTGGGATTCGTCCTGGGCGCGTTCCGGCGCTTGGTGCGGCTGCGGGCCGACGGCCGGCCCGGAGGTGACGTGCACGAACGCATACGAACCTCGCCGGAGGTCGACTCGACCGTCGGGGCGTCCCCGACCGCGCTCTTCCGCGGCGACCGGCAGACGGAACAGGGCAAGCACGGCCTCACCGACGACGACCTGCGCGCCCGGCCGCCGCCACCCGTGGGCGCGCGGCGAAGAAGTAGCCCGCCCGAGACACCGAACTGCCCCGCGGTCCTTCCGGATCGCGGGGCCCTTCGGCCTTGCCTCAGGCGGTCAAATGCCCATCCTTGACAGCCGAAACGAAGGCAGACCAGCCGCTTGCCGGAATCACGAGTGCCGGACCGTGCGGATTCTTGCTGTCCCGCACGGGAACAACAGCGATGAAGTCATCGGAGACCTCGACACACGCCCCACCGTCCTGGTTGCTGTAGCTGCTCTTACGCCAGGAGGCGGCACTCAGGTCGACGGATCGCACGTTGCTTCCTCCAACATCCGCAGGATGAACTTGCGCGACTCTGCTGGTGGTAGCGCCAGGTCGCGCACCGAATCGTACGCCTTCTGCAAACGTACAACCGGGCCAGGTTCCTCGATGAGTTCGCCCTGATACCCGTTTTCGGTGTATACGACCGTCCGACCATCCGGCATGAGGAGGTACCACATGTCGGCCCCCATCAGACTGTGCAACCCTGCGCTCTGCGGGAGCACATGAACAGTGACATCCGGCCGGTCCGCGGCTTCCGCCAGATATTCCAACTGCTCACGCCACTCCTCTGCATCCCGCAGCGGCGTCCGTAGCACCGCCTCCGACAAGATCGTCCGAAACGGCGGGGCGTCCTTCCCTTCCAGCAGCTCCCGGCGCCCCATCCGTGCCTCCACCTGCTGCGTCAGCTCCGGCTCCTTGAGGCCGCCCGCAGCCAGCACCTCCCTCGCGTACCCCGGCGTCTGCAACAGCCCCGGCAGCACGCTCACCGCGAAGTGCCACAGGCTCACCGCCTCCGCCTCCAGCTTCATGTACCGCCGGTACCGCTCGCGGAACTGCGTCTGATCGCCCGTCGCCAGCTCCCACAGGGCCAGCAGCAGCCCCGGCGTCCCGTAGTGCGTATCCAGCGCCTGGACGACCTCGGGACCGCCCAGCGTCTCGCCCTTCTCCATCTTCCCGAACAAGGACCAGTCCCAGCCCAGCCGTTCGCCGAGCTGACGCAGACTCGCCCCGCTGCCCGTCCGGAGGGTCCGCAGTTCCTCCGCGAACCGCTGGCGCGGCTCCTGGCTGCGGCCGGTGATCACTCGTCGCTGCGGCATGGCGCTCCCCTCCGGGACGAAGCAGTCGGTGTGGAAGGTGTGGAACCGGCGCCGTGGGGCGGGGAAGCACTCCGCCTCCCACAGCGTGGGCGGCCCTGCCCGGACCCATGCTCGTAGCGCCCGGACTACGCACGGTAACGCAGCCCTGCGCCCCCGGGTGAGGGAACCAGTCGAAACCCCCCACAAGGAGAGGGCGCCACCATGACCTCAACTCCCCAGCCGCCCAAGCACGGCGACGCCACGTCAGCCACGGCCACCCCGCTACCGCCCACCGCCAAGATCAAGGAGGCTTTCGCCGCCCGCGATGCGCTCGCCGCCGCCCTCACCCGGGCCGGCATCCAGATCCCGGCCATGGACGTCCGCACCCCCTGGCCGGACGATGACAACAGCGACGGCGACGGACAGGAACACAGCTCCACCAGCGCGGCCGAGACCCGCTACGCGCTCGTCCACCTCGGGGTCGTCTCCGCCCCGGTGGCGCACGCCCTCGCGGAGGTCATCGCGAAGGGGCTCACCCGGTGACGGACGGGCGACGCCTCCCGGCGGTCGGGGACATCGTCCGGGACACCACCCTCGACCGGTTCGGCGTCGTCCTGGGCCACGAGGGGCCGCACCTGCGGCTCTTCCCGGTCAACGGCGGCAGGTACTGGGACGCCGACCCGGCAGCGGTCCGGACCGTCAGCCCGGAAGAGTTCCTGCTCGCGCACCTGCGGGCGGTGAACGCCCGGAGCAGGCAACGGCTCTGCGCCGCGCCCTCGTACACGCCTCCCGACCTGACCGAGAACCGCCCCGGCCCTTCTGCGTGATCCACACGCTGTCCTAGAATGACCGGGATCATCTCAGCGGCCCGCCGGGCTTCCGTTCCGCTTCCGCGGACCTCTGGAGGACATGCCCCCACCCGCACGAGTCACTTCGTGCTGCCTGGGGGCATTTCTTGCTGTTCCGTGAGTCCGCGGCATCCGTGGCCGCCCGCATCCTCGAAGGGTCGCTGGCGCTGCACCTTTCCGAGAACTTCGTGCACGCACACGGCCGCCGACCCGCGGATGCCGAGGTCCGGTCCTGGGAGCGGAGCCTCCCCGCCCTCACGAACGCCCTGCTCGACGCAGGGCTCGGCGACGTCGAGGTACTCATCGAGTACACCCTACCGCTGACCAGCAAGCGCGCCGACGCCCTGCTGGCCGGCGTACACCCCCGCACCGGGGAGCCCTCGTACGTGGTCGTGGAGCTCAAGCAGTGGAGCGAGGCCCACTCGCTGGAAGACGAACCGCTGCTGTGCGGGGTCCCGGCGTACGGGGAACGCCCGGTGCTCAACCCGATCGAGCAGGTGCGCGGCTACTGCGGCTACCTGCTCTCCTTCAACGGGGCACTGGAGCGGATCCCGGAGTCCCTGGCCGGGGTGGCGTTCCTGCACAACGCGACCGAGTTCGGCGTCGGTTCGCTGCGCAGCACCCCGGAGGACGTCCGGGGCCGCATGTACACCGGGGAGCAGCGCGGCGCGTTCATCGACTTCCTCCGCGCGCGGCTCGCGCCGAAGTCCGGGGCGCAGGCGGCCGACCTGCTGCTCCAGGGCAAGGTGCGGCCCTCCAAGCAGTTGATGAAGGTGGCCGCGGCCGAGATCCGTGACCGTGAGCAGTTCGTGCTGCTCGACGAGCAGCGGGTGGCCTACGAGCTGGTGCTGTCCGCGGTCCGCAAGGCGAAGCGGGGCAACCACAAGCAGGTGATCGTGGTGGCCGGCGGTCCGGGTTCGGGCAAGAGCGTGATCGCCCTGTCGGTCCTCGGCGAGCTGTACCGGCGTGGGGTGCCCGCCCTGCACGCGACCGGATCGGCGTCGTTCACCAAGACGATGCGCAAGGTCGCCGGGTTCCGCAAGCCCGAGGTGCAGAAGCTGTTCAAGTACTTCAACAGCTTCATGGACGCCGAGCCGAACGATCTCGACGTGCTGATCTGCGACGAAGCCCACCGCCTGCGCAAGACCTCCGCGGACCGGTACACCAGGGCGGCTCTGCGCACCGGCCGCCCGCAGGTGGCGGAGCTGATCGACGCGGCCCGGGTGCCGGTGTTCCTGCTGGACCAGCACCAGGTGGTGCGCCCCGGCGAAATGGGGACCCGGGAGGAGATCGAGCGGGCCGCCGCCGAGCAGGGCCTCGACTGCGTGGTGGTGGAGCTGGACAGCCAGTTCCGCTGCGGCGGCAGCGACGCGTACGTGAAATGGGTGGCCGCCCTCCTCGGGTTGGAGGGCGACGGGCCGGTCGTCTGGGAGCCGGACGGCAAGGTGGAGCTGCGGGCCGCCGACAGCCCGCAGGAGATGGAGGCGTTCCTCGTCTCCCGCCTGGAGCAGGACGACTACGGTGCGCGGATGGCGGCCGGCTACTGCTGGAAGTGGACGACGGACATCACCCTGGACATGTCCGAGCTGCCCGCCGACGTCTCCATCGGCGACTGGGCGCGGCCCTGGAACCTGGCCGGGGACCGGTCTCGGCTCGGTGCCCCGCCCTCATCCCTGTGGGCCACCGATCCGGCCGGCTTCGGACAAGTGGGCTGCGTGTACACCGCGCAGGGTTTCGAGTACGACTGGTCGGGCGTGATCATCGGCCCGGACCTGGTGTGGCGTACCGACCGGTGGGTGGTGGACCGTACGGCGTCGAAGGACCCGGCCTTCACCAAGGCCGCCCACGACGACGACATCGACCGTCTCGTCCGCAACACCTACAAGGTGCTGCTGACCCGGGGCATGGTCGGCACGGTCGTCTACTCGACCGATCCCGAGACCCGGGAGAAGCTGCGCTCGTTGATTCCGCCCGCGTAACACGTACGACGAATGCTCTCGCGGGGTGCGGCAGGGGCTGATCCGAAACGGTTCGGTTCCGGGTCGTTGGCGGGGTGTGGGCGATCTGGTGGGACGCGCGGCATCTGCCCGAGGCGGGCAGCGCACACACGCGAGCCGCGCAGGGCCACATCCAAGCCGAAACCGTCCTGACGGTGGCCTCGTGATCGTCGGCCTTCAGGGCCGATTCCCGCTGGACGAGCACCAGTTCACGGCCCGCGAGCACGAGCCGGTTGCGGCTGGCGTCCGGGTCTCCGAGTGCGGGCACCCGGTGGACGAGCTCGTCCGTCCGGACCGGGTTCCTGTGCGGGCACGTCGGGTGGCCCCTGTATGGAGGAAAAGCGGTGGGTCCTGATGTGGCTTCGGTCAGGAAGACGTAACCGGATGGGCGGTGGCGGGTTATGCCTTGCGCAAGATCAACCCCGTGCGTGAAGGCGAGCCCATGACCATCGGTACGACCACCACCCCCACGATCGGCCGGAGCGTTCTTGTGGCGGCGTTCGCCACCGCGCTCGCCCTCGGTGCCGGGCCCTCCGCGGCCGCGACGTCCGCCGACGACGGCTGGAAGGGAGAGGGCGGGCTCGCCCTGAGCGCCGCCGACAACGCCAAGGTCGACGCCTACGCCGACCAGGCGCAGCGGGCCGAGCGGTCGATCAGCGTCGATGTGCGCGTCGCCGCGCTGGCGTCGGGCGCGGAGCTTGTCGGCTTCGACCACCGGCTCAAGACTCCGGACTCCCTCAAGCGGAAGGTCGCCACCTCCCTGAAGGAGCACCCCGAACAGAACGTGGACGCCGTCCTTCGCAGCCTGGGCGACGCCGTCCGCTATACCCTCCAGTGGCCGGACGGCACCTACACCGACGGGGTGTCCGCGGCCTCCGCCCTCCTGTCCGCCTGGGGCAACGACAGCACGAAGTGGTCCAACACCTGGGGCCGGACCAGCGGCTACAAGGGCCTCAACACCGGCTGGCGTGCCCCCGGCTCCGGGCAGCTCTTCGAGGTCCAGTTCCACACCCCCGCCAGCAAGCACGCCCAGGAGGTGACCCACCTCCTGTACGAGGAGCAGCGTCTGCCCTCCACCACCCCGACCCGGAAGGCGGAGCTCCAGGCCCAGCAGGATGCCGTGTTCGCCGCGGTGCCCGTGCCGCCGGGTGCCGACCGGCTGACCAGGCCGGCCCCGCTCCCCGTCCCGGCGATGGGCTGAGTTCCGAGTCCGCGACCCAAAGGCGGGAAGACCGCTTGCCCTCATCGAGCGCGGGGCTTCCAAGGCGGAGGGTGCCCCGGCCGGCACAGGGTGTGGAACATGCGCGGTCACAACGCACTCAGCCGAGCCAACGGGGTATGTCGAACCGCGCCCGCCCCATGTGATGGACCTTCAGGATGAGCGTCACACGAGCGTCGAGAATTTGAGGGGCGTACAGCCACGGCTCGCGCCACCGCTGGCGCCCCTTAACGAATCCGCAGGTCAGGCGCGTGTAGCCGACCAATCGCGCGCTTCACCCGTTGGACGGGCAGAAACAGGTGAAGCGGGCAGCGACCCGCACAAAACCGCAGGTCAGACGCCTTCCCGCACCGGTTCAAGGATCGCCACGCACTCCACGTGGTGCGTCATCGGAATAAGATCTACCAAAAACATGTAGAAGAAAACCACAGGTCAGCGGCCCGCAAGGCGCATTTTGGACAGGCCGCCGGTGTGCGTTACGTGCAGAGCGGGCGGTATGTGCAGCACGCTGACGCTGTCTGCCGGCCTCTCCGGAAGACTGTGCCGACCTGGCTGAGGGTCCTGTGCCTGCCCACCCTCCGAACCGGCCCAGGTCAGGGACAGTGCCTGCAACCGCTCCGGTCACCCTCAGGTGACTGCCGAGGCCGGAAGCTCCGGGGGAAGGTGAGGGGTGTCTCCGGCTATCGGCAGGGTGAGGACCATGGTGAGTCCGCCGCCGGGGGTGTCCTCGGCGGTGAGAGTGCCACCTATGGCCTCGGTGAAACCGCGGGCGACCGCGAGCCCGAGGCCGACTCCCGCGCCGCGCGGGGCGTCGCCGTGTCGCTGGAAGGGTTCGAAGATGCGGTCCTTGGCCTCGTCGGGGACACCGGGGCCGCGGTCGACGACACGGAGCTCGACCCGGTCGTGCAGTGAGCTCGCGGATACCAGTACGGGCTGCCCGTCCGGGCTGTACTTGACTGCGTTCTCCACGACGTTGGCCACGACGCGTTCGAGGAGGCCTCGGTCGACAGCGATCATGGGCAGGGTCTCGGGGATGTCGAGTTCGACGCTGCCGTCGGGTACGCCGCCCAGCGCCATCGGGACGACCTCGTCGAGGTCGGTTTCGCGGATGAGCGGGACGACGGAGCCGGTGTTCAGGCGGGACATGTCGAGGAGGTTGCCGATGAGCGCTGCCAGGCGGTCGGCGCCTTCTTCGATGCCTTCGAGGAGTTCGGCCTTGTCCGCCTCGGACCATTCGACGTCATCGGCGCGGAGCGAGGTGACGGAGGCCTTGATGCCGGCGAGCGGGGTGCGCAGGTCGTGGCTGACGGCGGCGAGCAGGGCCGTACGGATCCGGTTGCCCTCGGCGAGTTCGCGGGCCTTGCCGGCTTCGTCGACCAGGCGTTGGCGGTCGAGTACGACGGCGGCCTGGGCGGCGAAGGCGCCCAGGACGCGCCGGTCCTCGGCGGGAAGCACCCGTCCGGAGAGGGCCAGGGCCATGTTCTCGCCGATCGGCATGTCCACGTCGGCGTCCTCGGGACGGGCGACCGGGTGGGTACCGACGAAGGCGGCCGTGGTCCAGGGCTCGACTTCGCCGGCACGCTCCAACAGGACCACGGACTGCATCGAGAAGGTCTCCCGCAGCCGTTCCAGCAGGGCGTCGAGGGAGTTCTCGCCGCGCAGGATGCTGCCGGCGAGGAAGGAGAGGATCTCGGACTCGGCGCGGAGCCGGGCGGCTTGGTGGGTGCGGCGGGCGGCCAGGTCCACGACGGAGGCCACGGACACGGCCACCGCGACGAAGATCGAGATGGCGACGATGTTGCGCGGGTCGGAGATGGTGAGCTGGTGGAGCGGGGGTGTGAAGAAGAAGTTCAGCAGCAGGGAGCCGAAGGCGGCCGAGGCAAGGGCGGGCAGCAGCCCGCCGAGCAGCGCGGCGGCGACGGTGAAGGTGAGGAACAGCAGCATGTCGTTCGCGAGCCCGAGCTCGGGAAGGACTTGACTGAGCAGCAGCGTGAGCAGGGCAGGGCCCACGACGCCGGTCACCCAGCCCCAGATGAGGCGGGAACGGCCCAGCCGGGCGCCGCGCGCGGTCGGCAGGCTGCGCCCCCTGGCCGCGGCGTCGTGGGTGACCATGTGGACGTCGAGGTCGGGGCCGGACTCGACGGCCACGGTGGCACTGACTCCACGCCCGAAGACGTACTGCCAGGGCTTGCGGCGGCTGACGCCGAGGACGATCTGGGTGGCGTTGACGCCCCGGGCGAACTCCAGCAGGGCGTGCGGGACGTCGTCGCCGATGACGTGGTGGAAGGTGCCGCCGAGGTCCTCGACCAGGGTGCGCTGGACGGCCAGTTCCTTGGGGGACGCCGAGGAGAGGCCGTCGCTCGCCGCGATGTAGACGGCGAGGACCTCTCCGCCCGATCCCTTCTCCGCGAGCCGGGCGGCGCGGCGGATGAGGGTGCGGCCCTCGGGTCCGCCGGTGAGGCCCACGACGATCCGTTCGCGCGCCTGCCAGGTGGAGCGGATGTTGTGCTCGCCCCGGTACTCCTGGAGGTACTCGTCCACGCGGTCGGCGACCCAGAGCAGAGCCAGTTCTCGGAGGGCGGTGAGGTTCCCGGGGCGGAAGTAGTTGGAGAGGGCGGCGTCGACCTTGTCGGGTTTGTAGATGTTGCCGTGTGCCATGCGCCTGCGCAGGGCCTGCGGCGACATGTCGACGAGCTCGATCTGGTCCGCGCGCCGCACCACTTCGTCCGGAACGGTCTCGCGCTGGCGGACACCGGTGATGGTCTCCACCACGTCGCCGAGGGACTCCAGGTGCTGGATGTTGACGGTGGTCACTACGTTGATGCCGGCCTGGAGGAGTTCCTCAACGTCCTGCCAGCGCTTGGCGTTGCGCGAGCCGGGGATGTTGGTGTGCGCGAGCTCGTCCACGAGGACGACGGCGGGCCGACGTGTGAGAACGGCATCCACGTCCATCTCCGTGAACGTGGTGTCCCGGTACTCGAGCTCGCGGCGCGGGATCATCTCCAGGCCGTGCAGCATCACTTCGGTGCGCGGCCGGTGGTGGTGCTCCACGAAGCCGACGACGCAGTCGGTGCCCCGCTCGACCCTTCGGTGTGCCTCGGACAGCATCGCGTACGTCTTCCCGACGCCCGGTGCCGAGCCGAGGTAGATCCGGAGCTTTCCGCGTCTCATGTGATGCCGACTTCTCGTTCTACTCGATGTGCTGTGTCTGTCAGGGCTCGAAGCGGTAACCCATCCCCGGCTCGGTGATCAGGTACCGGGGGTGAGAGGGGTCCGCTTCCAGTTTGCGTCGCAGTTGGGCCATGTAGACCCGAAGGTAGTTGGTGTGCTCCGAGTATGTCGGCCCCCAAACCTCCAGAAGCAGCTTGCGCTGGGAGACGAGGTGACCGGGCTTGGCGATCAGCAGTTCCAGCAGGTGCCACTCCGTGGGCGTCAGACGCACCCGGCGCTCCCCGCGCACGACCTTCCTGGCGGCCAGGTCGATGGTGAACTCGTCGGTCGCGATCTCCGAGACCCCGGCCGGGGCATCGGGCGCCTCCCGCCGGCGGGTGGCGGCACGGAGGCGGGCCAGCAACTCGTCCATGCTGAACGGCTTGGTCACGTAGTCGTCCGCGCCCGCGTCCAGTGCGCGGATCTTCTCCTCGGAGGTGTGCCGGGCGGAGAGGACCAGGATCGGGACGTGGCTCCAGCCGCGCACGCTCTTGATCACCTCCACGCCGTCCATGTCCGGCAGGCCGAGATCGAGAATGATGGCGTCCGGCTTGCGGTCGGCCGCGAGCCTGATCGCCATGGCACCGTCTCCGGCCTCTTGTACGTCGAACTTCCGCGCCTGGAGATTGATCTTCAGCGCGCGTACGAGCTGCGGATCGTCCTCCACCACGAGCACGCGTGTCATCGGTGTGGAGCCTTCCTTTCGTAACGGGCGGGGCTCCGGAGCCGGCGGGACGTCGTAGGTCCGACCCAGCGGTAGCTGGGGGAACTTCGCGCCCCACCGACTCCTGATCCGCACGGCGGCGATCATCAGCTCTTGGCCAGGGCCTTGATCGCGATGTTGAGCTTGAGGACGTTGACGCGGGGCTCGCCCATGAAGCCGAGCGTGCGACCCTCGGTGTTCTTCTCCACGAGCTTCTCGACCTGCTTGACGTCGAGCTTGTTCTGCTCGGCGACCCGGTGGACCTGGAGCTTGGCGTACTCCGGGGAGATGCTCGGGTCGAGACCGGAGCCGGAGGAGGTGACGGCGTCGGCCGGAACGTCCTCGGGCTTCACCTTGTACGAGGCCGTGGAGTTGTCCGCGATCACGGCGGCCTTGGCGTCCTCGACCAGCTTGACCAGCTCGGGGTTGTCGGCGGCCTTGTTGGTGGCGCCGGACAGGATCAGCGAGTACTGCTGGTTGACGCTGTTCGAGCCGAGACCGTTGGAGGGGCGGGGCTGGAACCACTTCAGGTCCGGCTTGGCCGCCTCCTGCGCATCGTCGGGGTTCTGCTTGGGGAGGTTGTAGGTCTGGCCGATGAGCTCGGAGCCGACGACCTGTCCGCTCTTGTCCTTGATCTCGGAGCCGTTGGCGTTGTCGCTGAACGCCACCTGGGCGATGCCGGTGACGGCGAGCGGGTAGACGACCCCGCACAGGACCGTCAGGACCAGCAGCGCGCGCAGGCCCGCGCCGATCAGCCGTGCGGTGTTGCCGACAGAGTTGTTCATGGCGGGTATCAGCCGATTCCGGGGATGAGGGAGATGAGCATGTCGATGAGCTTGATGCCGATGAACGGGGCGATCAGGCCGCCGATTCCGTAGATCCCGATGTTGCGGCGGAGCATCTTGTCGGCGCTGGTCGGCTTGTACTGGACGCCCTTCAGGGCGAGCGGCACGAGGGCGATGATGATCAGCGCGTTGAAGATGACCGCGGAGAGGATGGCCGACTCGGGAGAGGCCAGGCCCATGATGTTGAGCTTGTCCAGGCCCGGGTAGACCACCGCGAACATGGCCGGGATGATCGCGAAGTACTTCGCGACGTCGTTGGCGATGGAGAAGGTGGTCAAGGCGCCCCGGGTGATGAGGAGCTGCTTGCCGATCTCCACGATCTCGATGAGCTTGGTGGGGTTGGAGTCCAGGTCCACCATGTTCCCGGCCTCCTTGGCGGCCGAGGTGCCTGTGTTCATCGCCACGCCGACATCCGCCTGGGCGAGGGCCGGGGCGTCGTTGGTGCCGTCGCCCGTCATCGCGACGAGCTTGCCGCCCGCCTGCTCCCGCTTGATGAGGGCCATCTTGTCCTCGGGGGTGGCCTCGGCGAGGAAGTCGTCGACTCCGGCCTCCTCCGCGATCGCCTTCGCGGTCAGCGGGTTGTCGCCCGTGATCATGATGGTCTTGATGCCCATGCGGCGCAGCTCGTCGAACCGCTCGCGCATCCCCTCCTTGACCACGTCCTTGAGGTGGATGACACCCAGGATCCGGGCGCCCTTCTCGTCCTCGACGGCCACGAGGAGCGGCGTACCGCCGGCCTCGGAGATCCGGTTCGCGAGCAGGTCCGCGTCCTCGGAGACCCGGCCGCCCTGCTCCTTCACCCAGGTGATGACCGAACCTGCGGCGCCCTTACGGGTCTTCTTCCCGTCCACGTCGACACCCGACATGCGGGTCTGGGCGGTGAAGGCGATCCACTCGGCGTGCGCCAGTTCGCCCTGGTGGCGTTCGCGCAGACCGTACTTCTCCTTCGCGAGGACCACGATGGAGCGGCCTTCGGGGGTTTCGTCGGCCAGGGACGACAGCTGGGCGGCGTCGGCGAGTTCGGCAGCCGTGGTGCCCTTGACGGGCACGAACTCAGAGGCCTGGCGGTTGCCGAGCGTGATCGTGCCGGTCTTGTCCAGGAGAAGGGTCGAGACGTCGCCCGCCGCTTCGACCGCGCGGCCGGACATCGCGAGCACGTTGCGCTGGACCAGCCGGTCCATGCCGGCGATGCCGATCGCCGACAGCAGCGCACCGATCGTGGTCGGGATCAGGCAGACCAGCAGTGCGGTGAGCACGATCATCGACTGCTTGGCGTCCGCGTAGATGGCGAACGGCTGGAGGGTGACGACGGCCAGCAGGAAGACGATCGTGAGGGACGCCAGGAGGATGTTGAGGGCGATCTCGTTCGGGGTCTTCTGCCGGGCCGCGCCCTCGACCAGGGCGATCATGCGGTCGATGAAGGTTTCGCCCGGCTTCGTCGTGATCTTGATGACGACCCGGTCCGACAGCACCTTCGTACCGCCGGTGACCGCACTGCGGTCACCGCCCGACTCCCGGATGACCGGGGCCGATTCACCCGTGATCGCCGACTCGTCCACGGACGCGACGCCTTCGACGACGTCACCGTCGCCCGGGATGATGTCCCCGGCCTCGCAGACCACCAGGTCACCGATCTTGAGGTCGGTGCCGGGGACTTGCTCCTCGACGGCGCCGTTCAGCCGACGGGCGACCGTGTCGGTCTTGGCCTTGCGCAGGGTGTCGGCCTGGGCCTTGCCGCGGCCCTCGGCCACCGCCTCCGCGAGGTTCGCGAAGATCGTGGTCAGCCACAGCCACACGGTGATCGCCCAGCCGAACCAGTCCGTCGGGTCCTTGATCGCCAGGACGGTGGTGACCACCGACCCGACGAGGACCACGAACATGACCGGCGACTTGATCATGACGCGCGGGTCGAGCTTCTTCACCGCGTCCGGGAAGGACTTCAGCAGGGCCTTGGGGTCGAAGAGGCCGCCGCCGACGCGCCCTGCCGGGGGCTTGTGCCCGGTGGGCAGATCGTCGTGCGGAGCACGGGTTGGCGTGATGGTGCTCATGAGGCGAGCCCTTCGGCAAGCGGACCCAGCGCCAGCGCCGGGAAGTAGGTCAGACCGGTGATGATGATGATCGTGCCGACGAGCAGGCCCGCGTAGAGCGGCTTGTCGGTGCGCAGGGTGCCCGCCGTCTCCGGAACCGGGGTCTGCTCGGCGAGCGAGCCGGCCAGCGCCAGGACGAACACCATCGGCAGGAAGCGGCCAAGCAGCATCGCGATGCCGATCGTGCTGTTGAACCACTGCGTGTCGGCGTTCAGGCCCGCGAAAGCCGATCCGTTGTTGTTGGCGCCGGAGGTGTAGGCGTACAGGATCTCGGAGAAGCCGTGCGCGCCGGGGTTCGCCATCGAGGTGACCGGGGTGGGCAGCGCCATCGCCGCGGCGGTGAAGCACAGCACCAGCGCCGGAGTGATGAGGATGTAGCAGGCGGCCAGCTTGATCTGGCGAGTGCCGATCTTCTTGCCCAGGTACTCGGGAGTGCGGCCGACCATGAGGCCCGCGATGAACACCGCGATGATCGCCATGATCAGCATGCCGTAGAGGCCGGAGCCGACACCGCCGGGAGCGATCTCGCCCAGCTGCATGCCCAGCAGCTGGATACCGCCGCCCAGACCGGTGAACGAGGAGTGGAAGGAGTCCACCGCACCGGTCGAGGTCAGGGTCGTGGAGACCGAGAAGATGGAGGAGGCACCGATCCCGAAACGGGTCTCCTTGCCTTCCATCGCACCGCCCGCGGCCTGGAGGGCCGGGCCGTGGTGGGAGAACTCGGTCCACATCATCAGGGCGACGAAGACGACCCAGATGGTGGCCATCGTGGCGAGGATCGCGTAGCCCTGGCGGATGGAGCCGACCATGCGGCCGAAGGTGCGGGTGAGGGAGAAGGGGATGACGAGGATCAGGAAGATCTCGAAGAGGTTCGTGAACGGGGTCGGGTTCTCGAAGGGGTGCGCGGAGTTGGCGTTGAAGTAACCGCCACCGTTCGTGCCGAGTTCCTTGATGGCCTCCTGCGACGCAACCACGCCGCCGTTCCACTGCTGCGTTCCGCCCATGAACTGGCCGACCTCGTGGATGCCGGCGAAGTTCTGGATGACACCGCATGCTACGAGGACCAGGGCGCCGATCACCGCGATCGGGAGCAGGATGCGGACGGTGCCGCGCACCAGGTCCGACCAGAAGTTGCCCAGCTCGCCGGTCCGGGAGCGCGCGAAGCCCCGTACGAG
This sequence comes from Streptomyces sp. NPDC048337, assembly GCF_043201175.1. Lineage (NCBI taxonomy): Bacteria > Bacillati > Actinomycetota > Actinomycetes > Kitasatosporales > Streptomycetaceae > Streptomyces > Streptomyces sp. NPDC048337. Next base: position 24,117 of record NZ_JBICYR010000025.1, on the reverse strand, counting down.
GGCGACCGCGACGGCCATGCCCACGGCCGCCGAGACGAAGTTCTGGACGGCCAGGCCGCCGGTCTGTACGACGTGGCCCATGGCCTGTTCGCCGTAGTACGACTGCCAGTTCGTGTTGGACACGAAGGAGGCGGCGGTGTTGAAGGCCTGGTCCGGGTCGATCGACACGAAGCCGAGCGAGCCGGGCAGGCTGCCCTGCACGCGCTGGAGCAGGTAGAGGAAGAGGACGCTCACCGCGGAGAAGGCGAGGACGCCGCGCAGGTAGGCGGGCCAGCGCATCTCGGCCGACGGGTTGGCGCCGATGGCCTTGTAGATCCACTTCTCCGGCTTGTAGTGCTTCTCGGAGGAGTAGACCCGAGCCATGTAGTCGCCGAGCGGGCGGTAGGCCAGTGCGAGCGCGGCGATCAGCGCGAGGAGCTGGAGCACACCAGCGAATTCGGGGCTCATATCAGTGCTCAGAACCTCTCCGGGTACACAAGGGCGAGGATGAGGTAACCCAGCAGGGAGACGGCCACCGCGAGGCCGATGATGTTCTCGATGCTCACAGCTTGGTCACCCCCCGTGCGATAAGAGCCACCAGCGCGAAGACCGCGACCGTGGTGACGACGAAGGCCAGATCGGCCACCGTGAGCTCCTGGATGAAGTGATGAAATGGATTTCGGCCAGACCGGCCGAGGAAGAGCTAACCGCGAGCCCAGCCGCGCGTTAAGACCCCTTGACGGACTCCTTACGGGCACAGCGGAACTCTTGACGCCACCCTTACGGTGACACCCTGCGACGAGTCAGTCGCGGTGCGACAGGCCGGACGTATCGAGGGCTGCACCGGCCTGTGCCGCCAGGGCGACCGCCACCAGACGGGCTTGCAGGGACGGCAGGGGGCCGGGGGCCGGCTCCAGCAGGAAGCGCCCGTAGTAGTGCCCGCCTCCGACGGCGCGGAGCTCGGTCTCGCCCTCCGGCCACTCGTCGGGCCAGTACGCGGCTTCGGCCTGCCCGGTGTCGTGGCCGCTCCACACGTTGCCGTCGTGCTCCAGGCGGGGCAGGCGTCCGAGGAGCGATCCGTACGCGAAGCGGCATGCGCGCAGGCCCAGCAGATTGACGAGGTCCTGTCGCACGTGCTCGACGACAGCCTCGGGGGAACCACCGCGTTCGACGAGCCGGGCGGTGCCCTCCAGCCGCGACAGATCGGAGGCGCCAGTAATCACTGAGCGCTGGAGCCGGCGTGCTCGGACCGCGAGCTGAGAGACGATCAAGCCGACGACCAGCAGGAGGACAGCCGTCTGGATGTCGTTCGCGTCGGAGATCGTGAAACGCCCGTACGGCCTGGTCAGCAGGAAGTCGAACCAGGCGGCCGCCGAGAGCGCGGCGAGGGCCCCGGCCGTGCGGGTGCCGAGCGCGGCGACCGCGACCACGGCGACCACCAGGACCAGGGCCGTGTTCGTCGCCGACAGGGTCGTGCGGAAGGGCACGAGCGCGAGCGCCACCAGGAAGGGGGCCGCGAGGGCCGCGATCAGGGCGATGCGGTCGTGCAGGCGATACCCGGACATGTGATGCCTCCGGTCCGGACACGATGATCTCGATTCGGACTGAACCAGATTCAGCCTGCGCCCGATTCAAGCTGCGCCCGATTCAAAACCTCTCGGGCTTGATCAGGGCCGCGATGAGATAGCCGAGCAGAGCGATGGCGATGAGCAGCCCGACCACGTTCTCAGCGTCCATTGATCCTGACTCCCTGTGCCTCACGGGTGGGCCGTATCCCACTCACCTCCACATTGCCCCCATCGCCCTCCTCCGTACCGGACCCTCATGCCCTTTTGACGCACTTGATACGGGCTCTGCGGCCGTCCGTATGAAGATGCGTGAAGAGCGGGGCCGCACGCGTATGGATGTCGCCAGGACGGCTGGCGACGCCGCACGCCGGACCGGACGCTGTCCCTCGTCCTCGCTCGATCGGAGGGACCGGCTTCATGGCCATTCACGCAGGTAAACCGGACACCATGGCGGCACACGGGCCCGGCGCGGAACAGCCCCCTGATACGGGAGCCGGTGACCGGCACAAGCTGACCGCGCTCCAGGGCCTGGCCGCGCTGTCGCTGGACGCCATGGCCTCGGTCGCGTACGGGCCCGAGGCCGTCGTGCTGGTACTGGCGGGTGCGGGTGCGCACGGGCTCGGGTTCACCCTCCCGGTCACCGTCGCGATCGCCGTGCTGCTTGCGGTGCTGGTGGCCTCGTACCGGCAGGTCATCGCCGCCTTCCCCGACGGCGGAGGTTCGTACGCCGTCCGGGAAGAAGCACCTCGGCCGGCGTACGAGTCTGGTGGCGGCCGCCTCGCTGATCCTCGACTACGTGCTGAACGTCGCGGTGTCGATCACCGCCGGCGTCGCCGCGCTGACAGCACCGCATCCGCGGCCGGACACGCCTCCGCGCTCGGTGAGGGCGCCACGACGGTCGGCGCACTGCTCCTGCTGAAGGCCTTCGCGGCCGGCTGTTCCGCCCTGACCGGCGTCGAGGCCGTCGCGAACGCCGTGCCGTCCTTCCGCGCGCCGGCCGCGCGCCGCGCGCAGCGGACGGAGGTCGCGCTCGGCGCCCTGCTCGGTGTGATGCTGATCGGGCTGTCGGTGCTGATCGGCCGATTCCACCTCCAGCCGGTGGAGGGAGTGACCGTCCTCGCGCAGCTCGCGGACGCCTCCTTCGGGCACAACGCGGCCTTCTACGTCGTCCAGTTCGCGACGATGGTGCTGCTGGCGCTCGCCGCGAAGTTCACCGAGGGCGCCTGGCTCATCGTGGTTGCCCTGCCCCTGCTCGTCCTCGGCTTCGAGAAGATCCAGCGCGCCTACGCCCGGATCGGCGAGCGCCTTGAGTTCGGCCGGATCCCCCAGCCTCCGACAAAGGCCCGCTCGCTGGTCGTCGTACCCATCTCCGGACTGTCGAAGCTGACCTCCAAGGCGCTGACGGCAGCCCGCTCCCTGGGCGACGAGGTCCTGGCCGTCACCGTCACCCACCCCGCTCCCGAGGACCGACAGGCCGCCGAGGCGCTGCGCCGCGACTGGGAGCTCTGGAACCCGGGAGTCGAACTCGTCGAGGTCACCTCGCCGACCCGCGCCCTGGGCCGCCCGGTCTCCGGCTATGTACGCGAACTCGCCGTCGCGAACCCGGAGTCCCAGGTCACCGTACTGATCCCGGAGACCGAACCCGCCCACCTGTGGCAGCGCCTCCTGCAGAACCAGCGCGGCTCGGTCGTCGCGCACGCCGTGCGCCGGGACACCGACGCGGTGATCTGCCGGCTGCGTTTCCGCATCACCGACGACGTGCGCTTTTGACGCCGCGCATTTTTGACACCGTGCGTTTTTGACACCGCGCTGACGCGGCCTTGACGGCCTTCCATACGCGGACGTCAAGGATCCACTAATTCCCCTGGGTATTCGGGGAATTACGCAGAGCGGGAGATAGATTCCTGCCCGTCCCGCCACTGGGGACCGGACCCATCCGCATGACGACGGCCTGAGGGGGCCATGCCGACAGGTCCCCGGAGGCGGGCCCCTCTACGGCTCGCCCATTCTTCACGCCCGCGGGCCGCCACGCATGCGGCCCGGGCCGCACTCTGCCGATCTCCACCAGAAGGCCACTTCATGTCTTCCGCTGCCGCGCAGCACACTCCTCCAGGTCTCGGGACCCCGCCGCAGTCACCTGTGACGCGGCCGCCCCGCAAACGTCCCGGCCCCGCGAACATGCTTGAGCCCGAGCAGCTCGCGGCCTCGGCGCGCGAGGCGGTGCGCAAGCTCCATCCGCGCGAACTGGTGCGCAAACCCGTGCTGTTCGTCGTCGCCGTCGGCTCCGTCCTCACCACGCTTTCCGCGCTCCTGAGCCCGTCGGTCTTCGCCTGGGTGATCAGCGTCTGGCTCTGGCTGACCGTGCTCTTCGCCAATCTGGCCGAGGCCGTCGCCGAGGGCCGCGGCCGGGCGCAGGCGGAGTCGCTGCGCAAGGCCCGTACGGACACGGTGGCCCTGCGCTTGCAGCACTGGACGTACGGGACGAACTTGCGGCGCGCCGAGACGGAGGCCGTCAGCCCGGCCGAGCTCCAGCCCTTCGACTTCGTCCTGGTCAAGGCGGGCGAGATGATCCCGGCCGACGGCGATGTCGTGGACGGCGCCGCCATGATCGACGAGTCCGCCGTCACCGGCGAATCCGCCCCCGTATTGCGCGAGTCGGGCGGCGACCGGTCCGGGGTCACGGGCGGTACGACCGTCCTGTCCGACTCCGTCGTCATACGGGTCACCTCGCGCCCCGGACACAGCTTCATCGACCGGATGATCGCCCTGGTCGAGGGCGCCAGCCGGCAGAAGACCCCGAACGAGATCGCGCTGAACATCCTGCTGGCCGCCATGACGGTGATCTTCGTACTGGTCGTGGTCACCATTCAGCCGATGGCCGCGCACGCGCGCGCCGCCCAGTCCACGGCCGTACTGGTCGCCCTGCTCGTCACCCTCATCCCCACCACCATCGGCGCCCTGCTCTCGGCCATCGGCATCGCCGGCATGGACCGCCTCGTCCAGCGCAACGTCCTGGCCATGAGCGGCCGGGCGGTGGAGGCGGCGGGCGATGTGAACACCCTGCTGCTGGACAAGACCGGCACCATCACCACCGGCAGCCGGGAGGCCGAGAGCTTCATCCCGCTGCCCGGCGTCGATCACGGGAAGCTCGCGGACGCGGCTCAGCTGTCCTCGCTCGCCGACGAGACCCCCGAGGGCCGCTCCGTCGTCGCCCTCGCCCAGGGTTACGGTCTGACGCCTCCCGCGGAGCACGAGCTGAGCAACCCGCGCTTCGTGGAGTTCAGCGCCAAGACCCGGATGAGCGGGATCAACCTGAGCTGGGACAACGGCGCCGGTTGCGCCATCCGCAAGGGCGCCGTGCAGGAGGTCTGCGACTGGGTGACGATGCGGGGCGGAGGCGCACCGCCCGAGGCCGCCGACTGGGCCGCGCAGGTGTCCCGTTCGGGCGGGACACCTCTGCTGGTCGCCGTACACGACTGGGAAGGTCCGCGGGTCCTCGGGATCATCCACCTCAAGGACGTGGTCAAGGAGGGCATCGCCGAACGCTTCGCCGAGCTGCGCAGCATGGGCATCCGTACGGTCATGGTGACCGGCGACAATCCGCTGACCGCGGCCGCCATCGCCGCCGAGGCAGGAGTCGACGAGTACCTCGCCGAGGCCACCCCCGAGGACAAGCTCGCCCTGATCAAGCGGGAGCAGGAGGGCGGCAAGCTCGTCGCGATGACGGGCGACGGCACGAACGACGCGCCCGCCCTGGCGCAGGCCGACGTGGGCGTGGCGATGAACACCGGTACCTCGGCCGCCAAGGAGGCCGGGAACATGGTCGACTTGGATTCCAACCCCACCAAGCTCATCGAGATCGTGCGGATCGGCAAGCAGCTCCTCATCACGCGGGGGGCCTTGACCACCTTCTCCATCACCAATGACGTGGCGAAGTACTTCGCGATCATCCCGGCCATGTTCACCTCCGCGTACCCGGGACTCGGCGCGCTCAACATCATGGGACTGCACAGCCCCACCTCGGCCATCACCTCGGCTATCATCTTCAACGCCCTGATCATCGTGGCCCTGATCCCGCTGGCCCTCCGCGGCGTCCGCTACACCCCTGCCTCCGCGCACGACCTGCTGCGCCGCAACCTCGCCGTCTACGGGCTGGGCGGCCTGGTCCTGCCCTTCGTCGGAATCAAGCTCATCGACCTCGTGGTGTCCGCCGTCCCCGGCCTCGGATGACCTCTCCGCCGGTCAGTCCCGCGGAGTGTTCCCGGGAGTGACGCGGGCGGCGGCGTGTTCGTGGGGGGTGGTCGGTTCACCACGGCGGACGGCGCCGGGGGCACGAGCGGCCGGGTGGTCGGCGACGGCGGCGGAGGTCAGCTGCCAGGGCACACTCGTCACCATGACGCCGGGGGTGAACAGCAGCCGGCTCTTGAGCCACAGCGCGGACTGGTTGTGGAGGAGGTTCTCCCACCAGTGGCCGACTACGTACTCGGGGATGAACACGGCGACGACGTCCCGTGGTCCCGCGCGCCGGATGGAGCGTACGTACTCGACGACGGGCTTGGTGATCTCGCGGTACGGGGAGTCGAGGACCTTCAGCGGTACGTCGATCCCGAAGTCCTCCCACTGCTTCTGGAGGTGGGCCAGCCCCTCCTTGTCGACGGCGACCGTGAGCGCCTCCAAGTGGGCGGGCCGGAAGGCACGGGCATAGGCCAGGGCGCGCATCGTCGGCTTGTGCACGGTGGAGACCAGGACGATGGCCAGTACGCGCGAGGGCGGCTGCCGTTCGGCCCGGGGGTCGGTGACGGCGAGCTCGGCGGCGGTGTGGTCGTAGTGGCGGCGGATCCCGCGCATCATCAGCCACAGCAGGATCGCGGCGAGCACCGCGAGCCAGGCACCCTGGGTGAACTTCGTGGCGAGCACGATCACCAGGACCAGGCCGGTGACGACCGCGCCGGTGGCGTTGATGACGCGGCCGCCGGCCTTGATGCCCTCCTGACGACTCCCCATCCCCACACGTCAGAAGCCCGTCAAAGCCGGGCCCGGCATCTTGCCCGGACCCGTGCCGATGCGCTGGGATGGGTCCATGAACAGCGGTCCGCGCTACGAAGACCGGCCACCTCATCAGGTGCGGCCGACAGTGCCCGCTGCCCGCCCGGCCATCTGAAACCGGCCGCGCGTCATCCGCTCCACGTACCTGCCACCGGCTCGCTGAAGCCCGTGGCAGCAGCGACGTAGGAGTCTTTCCACCCTTTCCCGCATGACCTGAGCTCACGCCCCGCGCTCCGCGCCGGGTGCTGGGCGTACCCGTCATGCCTGCATCCAGGAATCCGACATGCCTTCCACCCTGTCCGGCCGTACCGTCCTCGTCACCGGAGCCACCTCCGGCATCGGTTTCGAGGCCGCCCGCATGCTCGCCGAGAGCGGCGCCACCGTCCTCCTCCACGGCCGCACGCCCGAGGAGGCCCAGGCCGCCGCCGACCGGCTGATCGCCACCGCGGGCATCGACAGCGCCCTCCTGTACCCGCTCGCCGCCGACTTCTCCCGCCTGACGGAGGTCGAGAACATGGCCCACGCGGTCGTACGCAACCACCCGCACCTGCACGCGTTGGTCAACAACGCCGCCATGGCCGCCCCCGAGCGCCACACCCTCACCGCCGACGGCAACGAAATCGCCTTCCAGGTCAATTTCCTCGCCCACTACCTCCTCACCAACCTGCTGGAGCCGGCCCTGACCAGCAACCCCGGCGGCCGGGTCGTCAACGTCTCCTCCTCGCTGCACCGCACCGGCGCGATCCAGTGGAACGACCCGCAGCGCATCCGGCGTTACGCCCGCCTCGCCGCGTACGCGCAATCGCAGCTGGCGCTCACCGTCTTCGCCGCCGACCCGCGCGTGACAGCCGTGTCCGTCCACCCGGGCGTCTGCGAGACCGGCCTGCTCCCGCTCTACGGGCACGAGGGCGCGCCGGCCGCCGAGGGCGCGGCGCACGTCGTACGCCTCTGCGACCCGGCGGTCGAGATCGTCAACGGCGCCTACTACGACCGCTCCGAGCGCGTCGCCCCCGCCGCGGCCGCCACCGAGGACCGCACCGTCAAGCGCCTCAACAAGCTCGCCGACCTCCTCGTCGGCCACACCGTCTGAAGGGACCCCGTACCTCCGTGTCCAAGCGCGCACGCAAGAAGAGGGCCCGCCGCAAGAAGGGCGCCAACCACGGCCGCAAGCCCGGCCAGTAAGCCACTCCCCTCCCCGCGGGGGGGGCCCCCCGCCCCGGGCCCCCCCCCCCCCCCAACCCGCCCCCCCCCCCCCCCGCAATAACAGAGCCGGCCGGAGGCAGGCCGGCCCCCCCCCCCGGGTTCCCCCCCCGGGC
>NZ_JBICYR010000025.1:0-16198 GCF_043201175.1 Streptomyces sp. NPDC048337 | reverse complement strand
GACCGCCCGTCCCCACCCCCCCCCCAAACACCTGCCCCCCCGACAACAGGGCCCCCACCCCCCCCCCCCCCCCCGCAAATAACCCCACCCCCCCCCCGGGGGGGCGCCCCCCCGCCCGGGCCCCCCCCGCCCCCATGTCCCGTCCGAGGAAGCTCCCGCGATCAATCTGCCGTCCGATCGACTTCCGGCCCTCGTCCGCTGGTTCCCCGCCGGGGCCTCCGGATCGGCGGTCGGCTCTCCCGCAGCGACGGCCGACAAGGTGGCGGGGTGACCCTGATGCGCCGTCGAGGTCGGAGGAATCGTCGGGAGTCCCGACAACCGACGGCGTGGCAGGACCTGAACTGCGGACTGCCGCCAAGGCGTCAGCGGAACTCGGCGAGGCGCGGCCGCAGCCCGAGTACGGTCAATCCTGCTGCGAGCAGCAGTGCGACGCCTGCCGCCGGCGCCAGCGTGATGAGCGAGTCGCGTCCCTCTGCCGTCGCCCGCTCGAAGTGCGACTGGTTGATGGCGGTGACCCGGTCGAGGGCCCGCATCCAGTTCCCGAAGTGGGCGTTGGAGGTGTCCGAGGCCCAGCCGATGCAGAAGAGGGTGGCTTCCACCTGCTTCCCCTCCCCCACCAGCTTCCGGAAGCTCCGGTCGTCGCTCTCGTAGACGGCATACGCCTCGACGGCCTTCTCGGCGGCGTCCCGCTCACCGGCGAAGGTGACGTTGTCGAGCTCGCGCCGGAATTCACCGGAGAAGCGTTTGTCGTTGTGCTCCGACCGGTAGGCAGCCCAAGTCTCGGTGAGCTTCGCGTCGTACGTGGACAGGCTCGCGCCCTCGATCCCGTACAGCTCCTGCGACTTGTCGTGGAAGGACTCCTCATAGCCTGGCCTGCGGGACGGGTCGAGGAGGTAGCGGCTCTCGTCCGCGTTGGCGTCGTAGCCGATCGCCTTGGCCCGCGACAGCGCGACCACCGAATCGAAGGAGTCCCGACGGGCCACCTTCATCCGGTCGTCGTTGACCGCGAGCAGTTGCGCGGCGGACACCACGGCGACCACCGCGCAGAGGGTGGCGGCGAGCAGGGCCGGGTTGAAGACCCGTTGGAAGCTGCGGGCCAGACGTACCTGGAGCAGGACGAGCGCGGCGATCAGCAGTACGCCCAGGATGGCTTCGGCGACACGCTGCACCGCGAGGTCGCCCCGAGTGGCGTCGTACATCCGGTTGTAGACCTGGTTGTTGGCATCGACCAGCTCGCGCGACTCCGGCAGCAGGCGCGCCGAGAGGAGGTCGGTCGCCGTCCGGTAGTCCGCGCGGGCGGCGTCCTTGCCGTCGGGGTGCTCGTCGTTCTCCAGGGCCCGGCCGATGAGCTCCTGGTAGTGCGCGAAGTCCTCGGTGATGGTGATGACGGTGTTCTCGGTGGCCTTGTCGCCCTCGGCGGCCGCGGAGAGTGTGCGCAGGGAGCGGCTGATGGTGTCCTGGGCCTCTTTGTAGAAGCCGGTGGCCTTGCCGTACGACTCGTCGAGCCGCCCTTTGCCGGTACCCGACTCCCCGCTGGAGAGAAGGATGTTCGCGGCCTGTGCGTCCATGTTGTTGAGTGCCAGGTTGAGCTGGGTCGCGGCGATCGTACGGGGCGCACTGCGCCGGACGGTCTCGTCCCAGACTCCGGACATCCCGAGCGAGGACACCCCGAGCAGGATGAGCAGGCCGACGGCAAGCAGCAGGCACACCGCACGACCCAACAGCAGCCGGCCGGGGAGGGACTCCCCGTAGCGGCCGACCACGTACCGGACGAGCCGGGCGACGGGAAGTGGAGCCCGTCGCCCCGGCCGCCGCCCTGTCTGCGGTCCCCCTTGGGTCGGCGGGCCCGGTATCTCTCCTTCGTGCGCGGGGGGTTCGTGGTGCGTTCCGGCGGTTTCCGGAGCCCCCGCTCCCGCATGCCGCTCCGTACCGGCGGTGATCGTCACTCGCCCTCCAGGCTCACGCCACGGACCGCTCGTGCGGTCCCGTGCACCAGAGAGCATGGAGCTCAATCGTTCGATTCAGTCCGGTCGTTAACGCGCCTCTGACGCCGAAGTCACACCTTTGACGTGTCCTTGACGAGATCCAAGCGCTCCCGTGTCAGGGCAGGTCGGAGCGGACTCCCCGGCCTTCGGCAGTGGCTGAGACGAGCGGCTGGGCAGCAGGCAGGTCGAGGACCATCGTCAGGCCGCCGCCAGGGGTGTCTTCGGGCGTGAGCGTTCCCGCCATCGACTCCGTGAGTCCGCGCGACAGCGCGAGGCCGAGCCCGACGCCGGTGGTGTTGTCGGTGTCCCCCATCCGTTGGAAGGGGATGAAGGCCTTCTCCCGGTCGGCGGCGGGCAGCCCGGGGCCGCGGTCGATGACGCGGAACTCCACACGGTCGGCGAGCGCGCTGGCCGTCAGCAGCACCGACGTGCCGGGTGGGGAGTAACGCGCCGCATTGCTGAGCAGGTTGGCCACCACCCGCTCCAGCAAGGGCGGGTCGGCCAGCACGGCGGGAACCGCGTCCACTCCACGCACCTCGATCACGGGTGCGTCGGGGGGCAGGGATTCCAGGGCAGCCGGCAGGACCTCTTCCAGAACGGTGGGGCGCAGGCTCAGGTTCAGTGCCCCGGCCTGCAGGCGGCTCATGTCGAGGAGGTTCTCGATCAGCCGATTCAGCCTCGCCATCGATTCGTCAGCGGTGGCGAGGAGTTCGGCCCGGTCCTCGGCGCTGAACTCCACGTCGCGGCTGCGCAGGGAGCTGATGGCGGCCCAGCCTCCGGCGAGCGGGGTGCGCAGGTCGTGGCTGACCGCGGCGAGCAGGGCCGTACGCATCCGGTCCGCGGCCTTGACCGGCTCGATCTCGGCGGCCGCCTCGGCGAGACGGGCCCGCTCCACCGCGGCGGTGACGTGTGCGGCGAAGGCGGTGAGGACCCGGCGTTCGGAGGACGGCAGAGTGCGGCCGCGCAGCACGAGGTACGCGTCCTGCCCGATCGGGACCTGTACGACGGGGACTCCCCCGGCCGCGTCACTCACGGGTTCGGCTTCGTGCACCAACTCGACGGAGTCCATACCGAAGGTCTCCCTCGCGCGCTCCAGGAGCGCGGGAACGGTTTGGTCGCCTCGGACGATCGATCCTGCCAGTGAGGAAAGCGTCTCGGCTTCGGCCGTCGCCCTCGCGGAGCGACGCGAAAGCCGCAATGACCGGTCCACCACGGCGGCCACCGTGCCTGCCACCACGGCGAACACCAAGGTGGCCAGCGTGCTGTCGAGGGTTGTCGTGAAAGCCCCTGTGGGCGGTATGAACCAGTAGTTGAGCAGCAACGAGGCGGTCACCGAGGCCACTACGGCGGAAGCTACCCCGCCGACGCAGGCCACACCGACGACGGCGAGCAGGAAGAGCAGGGCCTCGCTGGTGAGGTTCAGGCTCCCGCGCGTATGGTCGAGCAGGAACGTCAGAGCGATCGGGAGCACCAGGCCCGAGACGGGCCCCGCTACGAGCCGTGACGTCGGGAGCGTGCGCCGCCGGGACGGCAACAACCGCCCGCGTCCCGCCCGTTCATGGGTGACCATGTGGACATCGATATCGCCGGAGTGCCCGACGACCGTCTCCCCGATGCCGCGCCCGGAGAGGAAGCGCTCCAGGCGGCTCCGTCTGCTGGTGCCGAGCACCAGCTGCGTGGCGTTCTCCGCGCGGGCGAACTCCAGCAGCGCGGTGGGGACATCGTCCCCGACGACGCAGTGGTAGCTGCCGCCGAGGCTCTCCACGAGCGCCCGCTGGCGCCCCAGCGCGGCGGACGACGCCCCGCCCGCGAGTCCGTCACTGCGCGCGATGTGTACGGCAAGCAGGTTCCCGCCGGCCGATCGAGCGGCGATCCTGGTCGCCCGGCGAATGAGCGTCACACCCTCGGCACCACCCGTAAGGGCGACCACGACCCGTTCCCGGGTCTCCCACACCCCGCCTATGCCGTGCTCGGACCGGTATCTCTGCAGCGCCTCGTCGACCCGCCCCGCCAACCACAGCAGGGCCAGCTCGCGCAGGGCGGTCAGATTCCCGACGCGGAAGTAGTTGGCCAGCGCCGCGTCCACCTTCTCCGGCGCGTAGATGTCTCCGTGGGCCATGCGACGCCGCAGCCCCTCGGCGGGCAGGTCCACCAGCTCGATCTCGTCGGCGCGGCGGACCACGTCGTCCGGCACCGTCTCGTACTGCTGCACCTTGGTGATCTTCTCGACGACGTCGTTAAGGGAATCCAGGTGCTGGATGTTCACGGTGGTGAGGACATCGATCCCCGCGGCGAGCAGTTCCTCGACGTCCTGCCAGCGCTTGGCATTGCGGCCACCGGGCACATTGCTGTGCGGAAGCTCGTCGACCAGCGCCACCGCCGGCCGCCGCGCGAGGACCCCGTCGAGATCCATCTCCTCGAAGGGGCTGCCCCGATACGTGCACGGTGAGCGGGGCACGACCTCCAGGCCGCCGAGCTTCTCCTCGGTACGGCGGCGCCCGTGGCACTCGACGAACGCCACCACCACATCCGTACCACGCTCCGCCCTGCGCCGGCCCTCGTCGAGCATCCGGTACGTCTTGCCCACCCCAGGTGCCGCGCCGAGGAAAACCTTCAACCTTCCGCGCCGGACATCCGCTGCCACCACCGAACCCGCCTCCCCTGTCACCGGACACCTGCGGCGCCGGGCATGCCGTAACCAGGTCATCATCAGGCGAGACGGGCTCCTGTCACGGACCGGCCCCAGGACCTTGACGCGGTCCTGACCTTTAATTTCCGGCAAGGAGCCTCCAACGTGACGGACACCGGAAGGGAAGCGTCAAGGAACGCCCGGAAGCCTTGAGCCGGAGGCCGAGGCCAGGTTGGATCAGGGCTGTGAATACCGCTCTACGCCACGACGACCGGCCGCCTCATACGGCGCCGTCAGCCATGCGCGCCGTGCGCCTTCCGGTGCGCTGACGCACCGGATTCACCCGCGGCCGCCGACTGTTCGTCCACTGCGGCCGTTCCTCCCCCGCGCGGCTCCCTCCCTGCCGCGCGGGGCCTCATCCTGCCCCCGGCCTATCGGCGCGGGCCCGTTTCCGGAATTCCACCATGCCTGCTTCCCGCCCGTACCCGATGTCCGGACGCACCATCTTGGTGACCCGGAAGCGGGGTCGCCCAACGTCTTGGGCAGCCCCACTTCCGTCACTCCTCGGGGGTACACCGTGTTCGAAATTCCATCACACCAACTTCCCTCCCTCACCCGCTGGTTCCCCTCGGGCACGCCCGGTCCCGGCGCCCTCGTCGAGCACGCGGTGTCCACGGGCACGGGCCGCTGGTGGGTCGACCGCGCCATCCAGCCGCGCGCCCTCGCGGTCACGTGCGGAGACCAGGTACTGCTGCGCGGGGACCCCCGGGCCCTGGCCGTCGGCGCGCTCACACCGTTCGCCCTGAGCTACGTCGAGGCCCCCGCCCACTTCGCGCCCGCCCTGCACTCCGCCTTCGACCGGGTGACGCCGTGGGAGCGCATGGTCTACGTCCATCAGGTGCCGACCGCCATACCCCTCGTGCGGCACGGAGTGACCGTACGTCGACTCACCATCGACGACGCCCTCGCCCTCGACTCCCTGGGATCCGACAGCGCCTGGATCCATGCCACTTGGGGTCGGACGGTCAACCTCGCCTCCTCGGGCTACGGCTGGGCCGCCTTCGCCGAAGGCCGGATGCTGGCCCTGGCCTGCACCCGCTTCAAGGGCAGCGCCTACGAGGACATCGCCGTCCTCACCCACCCGGACCGGCGCCGCGAACGTCTCGCGCTCGCCTGCGTCACCGCCCTCACCCAGGACATCGCCGCCCGCGGCCGCACCGCGAGCTGGTGCTGCTCGCGCGACAACCGGCCCAGCCGGCTGCTCGCCTGGACGGCGGGCTTCCGGCTGGTCCGGGAGTACGTTCACCACGTCACGGGCAGGCCGGTCTCCCGTGGGCTGATCCTCAACGGTGTCCCGAGGCGGGCAGGGTGAGAGCCACCCCGAAGCCGCCGTTCCCCGCGGTGTCGAAGGTGCCTCCCATCGCCTCGATGAGGTCCCTGGCCAGGCGCAGGGCCAGGCTGTCGTCCCTCGACGGATCGGCCCGGCCGCCGTTCACGCGGATCCGGACCTGGTCCGGCGGCTCCTCCTCGGCCAGCAGGGCCGGGGCGGCCACCCCGGAGCGGAGTGCGTCGGCGACGAGGGCGGTCAGCACCCGCGTGAGCAGGGCGGCATCGGCGATCACGTCCGGCAGCGACCCCGGCAGCCGGATGTCGAGCGTGCGGCCGCCGGGGCCGATGTCGTCGAGGACTGCGGTCAGCACCTCGTTGACGTCGACGGGCCGTAGGTAGAGGTCGAGGGCGCCGCCGTGCAGTCGGCTCAGATCGTCGAGGTCGGCAACGATCTGGGCGGCCCGGCGTACGGACGCGAGCGCCGGAGCAGCATCCGCGTACGGACCGTCGAGGGCGGCTTCGGCGCTGCGCAGGCGCTCCCGCAGGTCCTGGCCGGCGACCCTGATCAGCGCCGCGCGCGTCCGTTCGGCCTCGGCTAGGTCGTCGGTCTCGGCCGCGCGCAGCGCGAGGCGGCCCTGCTCGTACGCCACGCCCAGCTGAGCGGCGCACGCACCGAGGACCTGCTGGTCATCCGTGCTCAGGGAGCCGCGTGCGGCCAGCACGAGGCCCTCGGCGACGGGACATTCCGCGTCGGCCTCGTACGGGCGCTCCGGAGGGCCCTCGCCGGCACTGGCGACGACGTACCAGCGAGGGCCGACGGTGTCCCCGGAGTCGCGCTCCAGCAGACTGACGGAGGCCAGCCCGAACTCCTCCCGGACCTGCTCGACGAGGCTGGGCAGGTCCACCCCATGGGCTACGGCGGTGGCCATGCGGGTCATGGCACGAGCCTCGGCCGTGGCGCGGACGGCCTGGCGGGAGCGCCTGGCCGCCACCCCCGTAGTCCCGCCGATGAGAGCGGCGGTGACGACGAACACCGACAGCGCCAGGATGTCGGCGCCCTGCTCGATGGCCGGCGAGTGCAGAGGCAGGACGAAGTAGTAGTCGGCGAGGAGAGCGGCGCCCACCGCGGCCACGAGAGCCGGCAGCAGCCCTCCCACCAGCGCGGTCACGACCACCAGGAGCAGGTACGCCACGAGCACGGTGGACAGGTCGAGGTGGTCGCGCAGCGCGGCCATGGCCAGGGTCAGGAGGGGCAGGAGCAGCACGGCTCCCGCCAGCGCCACCCAGAACCTGCGCGGTCCGGTCCCGCTCCTGCTGCCCGGGTGCGGCAGCCGTACCGGGAAGCCGGTGCCCGCTGCCTCGTCGTGGGTGACCACGTGGACATCGACCGGGCCGGAGGCGCGCACGGTACGGTGGCCGACCCCGGGCGCCAGCATCATGCCGAGCCGCCCGCGACGGCTGGCGCCGAGGACGATCTGGGTGACGTTCTCCGCCCGTGCGAAGTCCATCAAGGAAGCGACCACGTCGTCGCCCGTGGTCTGGTGGTAGCCGCCGCCGAGCGACTCGACGAGCCTGCGCTGGTTGTCCAGAGCGGCGGGATCGGTCGTGGCGAGCCCGTCGGCAGGCGTCACGTGCAGGGCCAGCAGCTCGCTGCCGGGAGTGCGGGCGGTGATCCGGGCCGCCCGGCGGATCAGGGTCTCGCCCTCCGGTCCCCCGGTCAGGGCGACGAGGATCCGTTCCCGTGTCTCCCAGAGGGCCGCGATTCCGTGCTCGGCACGGTAGCGCTGCAAGCCCTCTTCCACCCGGTCGGCGAGCCACAGCAGCGCCAGCTCGCGCAGCGCGATGAGGTTGCCGACGCGGAAGTAGTGGGTGAGAGCCGCCTCGATGCGGTCCGGCGAATAGATGTCGCCGTGGACCATGCGCCGGCGCAGCACCTCGGGGGGCAGGTCGACGAGCTCGATCTGATCGGCTCGGCGCGCCACTTCGTCGGGGAGGGTCTCGCGCTGTCGGACGCCGGTGATCTGCATGACCACGTCGTTCAGCGACTCCAGGTGCTGGACGTTGACCGTGGTGGCCACGTCGATACCGGCATCCAGCAGCTCTTCGACGTCCTGCCAGCGCTTGGCGTTGCGGGTGCCGGGGACATTGGTGTGGGCCAGCTCGTCGACCAGGGCGACCTGGGGTCGGCGGGCCAGCACGGCGTCGAGGTCCATCTCCGTGAAGGGCACGCCCCGGTGGGTCAGGGCCTGACCTTCCACCGTCTCGAGCCCTTCCGCCATCGCGGCGGTGGGGCGCCGTCCGTGTGCCTCGACGAACCCGACGACCACGTCGGAGCCGGCGGCCCGCAGCCGCTGCCCCTCTTCCAGCATGGCGTAGGTCTTGCCCACCCCTGGGGCCGCCCCGAGGAAGATCTGCAACCGTCCGCGCGCCATGGCACTTCTCCCGCCGACACCTCCATGGTGCGGCGTGCAGGATGCCGCCGCCTGATCAATCGTCCCCACGGCCGGCCCGGGGAAGACGATCACCCGATCACGCCCGCCACCAGCACACTGGCGTTCCGGCGGCACCCCCGGCCCGACATCTTCCTCGGCTACCGTGCGCCGAGTCGAAGACCGGTACGAGAAGGAGCGAGTGATGAACACGGTGGAGGCGTCAGCGGGCGCGGGCGCGATGAAGCGTCGTCTGGGGGTGTCCGACGCGGTGATGATCGGCCTGGGCTCCATGATCGGGGCCGGGATCTTCGCCGCGCTCGGCCCGGCGGCCGGTGCCGCCGGTTCCGGGCTGCTGCTCGCCCTGGCCCTGGCCGCGGTCGTGGCCTACTGCAACGCAACCTCTTCGGCCCGGCTCGCCGCCCTCTATCCGCAGTCCGGCGGCACTTACGTCTACGGCCGCGAGCGCCTGGGCGCCTTCTGGGGCTACCTGGCCGGCTGGGCGTTCGTCGTCGGCAAGACCGCCTCCTGCGCGGCCATGGCCCTCACGGTCGGCACGTACCTGTGGCCCGGCCAGTCGCACTCGGTGGCCGTTGCCGCGGTGGTGGCGCTGACCGCGGTGAACTACGCCGGGGTGCAGAAGTCCGCACTCCTCACCCGCGTCATCGTCGCGGTCGTCCTGGCCGTACTCGCCGCCGTGGCCGTCGCCGCCCTGACCTCCGCCGACGCGGACACCGCGCGGCTGGACATCGGAGCGGACGCCACCGTCGGCGGGGTGCTCCAGGCGGCCGGCCTGCTGTTCTTCGCTTTCGCCGGATACGCCCGCATCGCCACCCTCGGCGAGGAAGTCCGTGACCCCGCCCGCACCATCCCGCGCGCCATCCCGATCGCGCTCGGCATCACCCTCGGCGTCTACACGGTCGTCGCCATCGCCGTCCTGACCGTCCTGGGACCGGGCGGGCTGGCGGACTCCACCGCCCCGCTGTCCGACGCGGCACGCGCCGCAGGAGCCGACGGGCTGGTGCCCGTCGTCCGCGTGGGCGGAGCCGTCGCCGCGCTCGGCTCACTGCTCGCGCTGATCCTCGGGGTCTCCCGCACCACCCTGGCGATGGCCCGCGACCGGCATCTGCCACACGCCCTGGCCGCCGTCCACCCCCGCTTCGGTGTCCCGCACCACGCCGAACTGGCCGTCGGCGCCGTCGTCGCACTGCTCGCCGCGACCACCGACGTACGGGGCGCGATCGGCTTCTCCTCCTTCGGGGTCCTGGCCTACTACGCCGTGGCCAACGCCTCCACCTGGACCCTCACCCCCCAAGAAGGCCGGCCCAACCGCCTCGTCCCCGTCATCGGCCTGGCCGGCTGCGCGGTTCTCGCTTTCGCCCTGCCCCTGAGCACCGTCATCTCCGGCGCCGCGGTCCTCATCCTCGGGGCCGGCGTATACGGCCTGCGGAAAGCCAGGACCGACAGCTCCCGCCACTGACACTTCGCCATGGGAACAGCACGGCCGTAACGGCTGCGGCCCGGGCGTTCCCCGTCCAGTTGCGGTCCTGCACGAGCATGGGTCCGGGCACAGGAATCACCTCACAAGGTCGGCGGTGTCCAGCGGCAGCCGCCACGCGATGCGCCTGCGTACGGCGTCCAGGTCGGCCTGGAGCGGGCTTGGCGGCACGGCCAGGACCGGGCAGGGTGCGTGAGCCATGCAGTACCGGGCCACCGAGGGCCTCAGCGCGCGGAGCAGCGGCCCGCGCGAGCCCGTACCGACGACGAGGAGGTCGTCAGGGTCCCGGACCATGTCCACCAATGCGCCGCCCGGAGTGCCCCGCACAGCCAGTCCTGCCAGCGTCACGCCCGGCCCGCCCTCGCCGAAGGCGGTGCCCAGGAGTTCCCGTAGTCGCTCGACCGCCGCGGCCCGGGATTCCGCGAGCAGCGGCGTGCCGCCGCCGGTGCGTCGGCCGCCAGGTCCGCCCAACGGCGGCTGCCAGGCCAGTACGACCCACAGCTCGGCGTCCCGCGTGCGGGCCTCGGCGCGGGCCCGGTGCAATGCCGTCAGGCTCCCGAGTGATCCGCACGTACCCGCCACGACTCGTCCTCGCACCGTCCTGCCCTCCTGCTTGATGCCTCGCGCCTCGCGCACTCCATGGAACGGCGGCACGTGGGCATCGGGCAGGTTTGCTTACGGTCTTCTGACGCCGGATCCGGAAACCCTGACGGGTTTCTGATGCCGCAACCCGCCGGCCGTCAGCGACGTGTATGAAGTCGATCAATCACCATCAAGGTGCCGTCAGGAGGCACGCCGAAGGAGCGCACGCGGGGATAGCTTCCGTGATGCGCCCCGGACTGCCTCCCCGCACCCGGGGCGTCGCCCATCCTTCGCGGTTCCTCAAGGAGGACCCCATGTGTCTGTTCCAGTACGCCGACGATTCCGAGCCCGAAGAACAGATCCCGGCCGGGCTTCTGTGCGTGCCCGTCCGGCCGGGAAGAGGACCTGCTGCGGTCATTCGGCTGTTCCGCACTCCGCTGGGCACGCGCACGGCCGTCGGTTTCACCAACGCGGCCCGGCTGACCGCGACGCTCGGTCAGGGCCAGCCGTACATCCGGCTGTCCGAGCCCTTGCTGCTGGAGCTGTGCGAACCGCTCGGCGCGGACCTGGTCACCGTCGACCCGACCCTGTCGGCTCCCGCGCCCACCCCGACGCCTCACGAGCCGAACCGTGTCACGGTTCGCATCGGCTGACGAGGAACCCCTGCCACCGCAAGATGGACACCCGGTGTGGACAGTGCCACCATCACGTCGGCGCCCGGCGTGGGTTCGGCGCACAGGAAGAGACCATGATGTTCTACCTCGCCCTCCCCATTGTTTTGGTGGCGATGCTCGTTGCCGCCTCCGGCGTGGCGGCGATCGCCCGCGGCTGGGTGCTCCCCATGAACCGGCGCCACATCCGCAGTCCTCGCCTCTACGGCTGGGGACAGTTGGCGGTCGCCTTCGCCCTGTTCTGGCAGGTGGTCTTCGGGCTGGTGATAAGCGACTCCCGCACTCGCCAGTGGGGCGCCATGACCGGCGCCGGGATACTCGTGGCCGGCCTCATCGTGATGATGGCGGGCCAGTTCGCGAGTGGTAACCGTGAAAGAAGCGGCACGCCTTAGAGAGGTTCGGCGACGGGTGGGTTACCGCATGGCAACCCAGCGGGCCCGCTACGGCCCGGCGGTCAGGTTCGGAGCCAGGCCGAGTGCGAGGCCCGGCGAAGCCGCCCCCTATAGGGTGAGGGCGGTGTGCCGGGAAGTCTGGTCGGCGTGCGGGCCGGCCGGCCCGTTCTGAACGGGCTTCGGGGGCGGCATGCGTGGCGTGGGTACGGTTCTGTTTCTCGTGGTGCTGGCGACCTTGGTCGCCACCGGTGCCCGCCGCTGGCGTATCCCCGCCCCGTCACTCCTCGTCGTGGCGGGACTGGCCGTGGCCCTGCTGCCCGGGACGCCCGAGATACACATCACCCCCGAGATCATCGGGCTCGTCGTGCTCCCGCCCCTGCTGTACGCCAGCGCCGAGGAAGTCTCCTGGCGCGAACTGCGCGCAGTCTGGAAGCCGGTGAGCGTCCTCGCCGTGGGCCTCGTACTGGCCTCGGCCGCCGTGGTCGGATTCGTCGCCTCCGTCCTCACCCCACTGTCCTGGCAGATGGCGCTCGTCCTCGGCGCCATCCTCGCGAGCACCGACCCGGTGGCCGTGACCGCGCTCGGAAGACGACTCGCGCTTCCACCGAAGGTCCAGACGACGGTGCAGGCCGAGAGCCTGTTCAACGACGCGACCTCGCTCGTCCTGTTCCGGGTCGCCGTGAGCATCGCCATCGCCTCGTCTGCCGTCTCCTGGGGTGATGCGGGCAGCGAGTTCGCACTGCTCGCGGGCGGTGGAACCCTGATCGGCGGAGCGGTCGCAGGCGTGGTGGTACTGATCCGGCGCCGCACCGAGGACCCGATCCTGGAAACCGTCGTCGCGCTCGTCACCCCGTACGCCGCCTACGTGCTGGCCGAGGCCGCCCACACCTCCGGGGTGACCTCCGTGGTCGTGGCCGGGGTGGTGCTCGGCGGCCGCTCCGACCGGCTCACCAGCGCCCGCATCCGCCTCCAACTGCACGCCGTCTACGGCACGGTCGTCTTCCTCCTGGAAAGCGTCGTCTTCAGCCTGATCGGGCTGTCCCTGCCGGGCCTCATCCGGGAACTGGGCGACGGGAGCCGCCTCTGGCCCCTCTACGCCCTCGCCCTGGCGGGCACCCTCATCGCCGTCCGCATCCTGTGGGTCTTCCCCCTCTCCGCCCTCCTCCAGCGACAGGGCGGCCGCCGCAAGACGGACTGGCGGGTCCCCGCGGTCCTCTCCTGGGCCGGCACCCGAGGCGTGATGCCACTGGCCGCCGCCCTGTCCATACCGGTCGCCGCGGCCGACGGCACCCCACTCCACGAACGGCCGCTGGTACTCGTCCTCACTTCGTCGGTGGTGGTCGTCACCCTGGTCGTCCAGGGCTTCTCACTCGCCACGGTCGTGCGGCGCTCCGGCATCGCGCTCGAACCCGACCACACCGAACGCGAGGAGGCCGGTGCCCGCCTCAGCCTCGCCGGCGCCGGCCTGCGCCGCCTGGACGAGCTGTCCGAACTAGAAGCCGCACCGGACGTGGTCCTCGACCGGCTGCGCCGCGCCCTCACCGCCCGCAAGGAACACGCCCTCGACCGGCTCGCCGACACCGACGACCCGGCCGAGTCCGCCGATCGCATATACCGGCAACTGCGCCGCGACCTCATCCTGGAGGAGGCCGCCGAACTCCAGCGCCTCTACGACGACCACCGCATCAGCGACACCACCCGCCGCCGCCTCCAACGCACCCTCGACCTGGAGGAAGCCCGGCTCACCGACTCCTGAAGATCGGGCAGCCTCAGCCTGGTCCAGCACCGTCCGGTACGACACGCAACAGACCAGCACGGCCGCGATCTCCAGGTCCACCCCCGCGACCGCCGCGGCCGTGCTGTGGTTCCCGGCGTCCTTGCGGTCTGCCCTACGAGATCGACCGGCGCCACCGGGCTCCGATCCTGCTGAATGCGCCGCGGCCGCGGATACGCGTTCCGCAGGGCTCGGGTTTCGGGCATGCTGGTGAGCATGAGCAGCAGGTACGCACAGCTTCGGCCGTACACCCTGCCGGGCTCGCTCGGGGAACTGAGCGGTCCGGTGGAAGGCCTCGTGGTCCTGCCCCGCCACCTGGACTGGGGCCCGCACTACGAGTACGACCTGGCCGACGACGCCGACGTGCTGCTGATGTACGAGCGGGTGATCCGCGAGGCGCAGACGCCCGAGGACCTGCAAGCCCACCTCAATGCCGACATGCTCCGGAGCCACTGGCGAACCCTGTTCCTGCCCGGCCCGGCGAGAGCCACCTGGGAGTCCCGCTTCCCCGAACTCGCCGGCGCGCCGACGGCGGCCGCATAGTGGAAGACCTGCACCACCGGCTCATCCGCATCGGCCTGGAAGCGCTCGCCAAGGACTTCGGCTACCGGCTCGCCGGCGGATACGCCGTCCAGGCCCACCGTCTCGTCAGCCGCGTCAGCGACGACGTCGACCTGTTCACCCCGATCGGACGAGCCGAAGAGGAGCTGTCGCAGGCGATCGCACGCCTCGCCGAGGCGTATCGGACGGCCGGGTACCTGGTCCAGGTCACCCAGCAGGCACAGGTGTACGCGCGCCTGCACGTCATCGATCCCGCCTCCGGCGCCCAGTCCAAGGTGGAACTGGTCGGCGACCTGCTGCACCACCCGCCGGTCGAGTCAGACCTCGGCCCGGTCCTCCACCTCGACGACCTCGCCGCAGCCAAGACAGGCGCTCTGTTCGGCCGCGCCGAAGTCCGGGATGCGATCGACGTCAACGCGCTGCGGAAGGCCGGCTACACACGCGCCCGGCTGCTCGAACTCGCTGCACAGAACGAGGCCGACCCCAGCCTTGACGAGTACGCGTCCGCCCTTGCCCGCGTCCAACACCACACGGACAGACAGTTCGCCGCGTACGGCCTCGATGCCCCGGCCGCGGCCGCCATCCGCGAGGAGTTCGCGGCCTGGCACAGCGAGCTCACCGACCGAGTGCGCGCCGAGGCCGCAAGCCCACTCGCGGCCCCAGCGCCGGGTCCAGACCCGGACCCTGACCCGGACCCGGACCACGGGAGACCTACCAGACGGTAGGCAAAGCGCCGGTACCCGTGCCAGGCCACAGCGCTGCTTGGTCACCTCCGCCAGGAGTAGCCATGCCCTTCCGGGCCACGCGGACTCCAACCCTTGAGGTACGGCTTCAGCTCCTCGGGCTCGGGGATTCGGGGCGACGGCATCCCGGGCAGCTCCCGTAGCGGGTCCAGGGATCTTACGTAGGCGCGGGCCCACTCCAGCCACTGCCGGCTGGAGACTGCTTCCGGGGTTGCCGAGCCCCCCGACGCGGCGAGCCGGTGCTCCAGGGCATCGCAGTACTGGCTCAGCGCCCTCGCCTGCTGCCAGTCCTTCGCCTGCTCACGCAGGACAGTGACGAGCTGGGCCTGGATCGCCTCTTCCCGAGCCGAGTCCATCGCCGCCTGCCACCGGACCTTCCGGTCCGCCTCAGCCCGCTCCTCGTCGATCCGGCGTTGCGCGTCCTCTTTCGAGCGGACTTCCACCTCGCGCAGGACCGCGCCGAGGAGGTCCTCCAGCCTCCACCCCTTCCGGTCGGCCCACTTGCCCTGGCGGCCCGAGCGACTGTACGGGAGCTCGATCATCAGACTCTGCGCTCGGTCCGGGTTCTCGGACAGCGGGAATTCCTGCTTGATGGTCACCATGTACGTGAAGTCGCCGACAACCAGGTCCAGCTCACCCTCGCGCCGGGAGGGACGAGAGGGGACGTACGCGCCCCCGTAGCCATAGGCCCGGCTGCGGTAGCCCTCAGCCATCGGGTGCTCGCGTACCGCGTAGCCGCGCTTCACCGCTTCCGCGCACAGCCCCTGCAACAGGCACAGCGCCCTGCTCCGAAGAGTCTCGGGCACGACGAGACGGCACCGGTCTTCCTTGAGAGCAGCCACCACTGCATGAAGGGACCGCAGTTGGGCGGGCACCGGGACGGGCGGCGCACTCTCCGGTCTCTCTCCTTTCGCATGGTGCTGCGGCCCGTCCTCAAGGGAGATCTGAAGGTCACGGTTCCACAAGCGGAGCTTCTCAATGCGCTTCCCGGGCGGCGTGAGGCGGTGCCGCTTCGCATAGTCGATGGCCCGCCGGTATTCGCCTTCCGTCGCCTCGTCGGGCTCTTTGATGACCACCCGCCGTTCGGCCACGAGGCGTTCGATCAGCGCCGCCGCCTTGGCGCGCCGCGCCTGCGCCACAGGCCGTTCCGAGTACGGCATCGGCGTCTTCCTGACCGTTTCCGGGAGCACCGCTGCATACCGCGGATCCTCCGGATGGCGGCCATGCTCAAGATAGAACTTCCCCGCCTCCGTGACTTCGGCCCGCACCACCCCAGCACGGCGTACGACGACCAGCAGACCTCGGTCGCGCAGCGCGTACGCGGAGCGCCGTTCAGCCGACGTCGAGCCCAGTGCCTCGCTGGCGTCCAGCCGCCGCAGGAGCTCTCGCCGGCGGTCATTCAACGGGGACCAGTGCTGCATGCCTACACCTCACCCCTACAGCAGCCGATGCCTACCTACCGATGTACCGGATATTTGCGCCCCCGGGTCACGATCCGGGGAAGTGCCCCGGTCATGTCCCTTGGAGTGGTGTAGCTGATCATTCGGTGGTGCCGGGCAGGCAGGTGTTGTCGTCTGGGTAGAGGCTGTCCATGCTCTCGATGGA